>JAZQJL010000335.1:0-10745 GCA_045541595.1 Lachnospiraceae bacterium
TAGCCCTGCTTTGCTTCATATACGTCGGACTTGCTGACAATCTCCCAAGGAGCGTGCATATTTAACACAGGCACACCACTGTCAATAACCTGCATGTTGTACTTTGCCATAATGTAGGCAATTGTACCGCCGCCGCCTTCATCTACACGGCCAAGTTCTGCTGTCTGGAAAGGCACCTTATGCGCTTCCAGAGCGGCACGAAGTTTTGCAATATATTCCGGATTTGCGTCGTTGGAGCCGGATTTACCACGGCTGCCGGTGTACTTGTTAAATACGAGACCCTTGCCGAAATAAGCAGTATTCTTTCTTTCATTTACACCCGGATAGTTTGGATCGAAGGCCGCACTAACGTCAGAAGAAAGCATATGGGAATTTGCCAGGGCACGTCTTACCTTTAACTCAGAGTAGTCACCCATGCGGTCCATTACCTCTGCCACTGCATTCTCAAAAAATACAGACTGCATACCGGTAGCACCCACACTGCCGATTTCTTCTTTATCCACCAACAGACAGACTGCGGTGCGGTTTGTCTTCTTTAATTCGAATAATGCCACTGCGGAAGTGTATGCACATACTCTGTCATCGTGGCCGTAGCCCATTACCATGCTTCTGTCTAGGCCAAAGTCTCTTGCCTCACCGGCAGGAACTGCCTCAATTTCTGCAGAAACAAAATCATCTGCTTCGATATCGTAAGTATCTTTTAACATCTTAAGCACGTTAGCCTTAACTGCATCCTTTTCTTCACCCTCAAGCGGCATGCTGCCGATAAGGATGTTGAGGTCTTCACCTTCGATAACCTCGGATGCCTTTTTGCCCATCTGCTTTGCGGAAAGGTGAATGAGCAGGTCGGTAATACCTACTACCGGGTCGTCTGCCTTTTCACCAATACATACGTTAACCACAGTACCGTCTTTTTTAACCACAACACCGTGAAGCGCCAGAGGCAGAGTTACCCACTGGTACTTTTTGATACCGCCATAATAGTGGGTGTCCAGCAGTGCCATTTCTGTATCCTCGTAAAGAGGAACCTGCTTTAAGTCGATTCTTGGAGAGTCTACATGAGCCCCCAGAATCTTCATACCTTTTTCTAACGGTTCGGAACCGATGAGGAACAATGCCAAAGCCTTGCCCATGTTGTTGAAATAAACCTTGTCGCCGGCCTTTAACTTCTTGTTCTTTGCGATAACATCGTTTAAATTAACATAACCCTGTTCTTCCGCCATACGGACAACCTCGGTTACGCACTCTCTTTCTGTTTTGCAGTCAGAGATAAACTTTTTGTAATTATCGTTCAGCGCGAATACATCCTTTTTTACTTTTTCGGAATATCCGAGCCAAGCGTTTTTCTTCTCTGATGCCTTTGCATCCTTTGTGTCTTTTGCCTTTTTTGTCGCCATAAATCAAATACTCTCCTTCTATTGCATCATTATATTCAGTATACTCCTTTTTTTTACAAAAAACAAGACTATTCTGCACTTTTCAAAGACTCTACCATGTCTATTTTTCTCAATTTAAAGAACATACCAAAATTAATCAAAACTGCAAAGACACAGGTCAACAGTACGCTGTACAAGTAACTCGGCCACTCAATATCCCGGCCAAACATCATCATATCCACCTCTACCGTAAGGATGACAAAGCGGTGCAGGAAAAGCCCCATGATTACTCCCGCAAAAATGCCGAGCACCGTCAGCAGTATATTCTCACGGTACACGTAACTTCCCACTTCAATGTCATAAAAACCAAGTACCTTTAAGGTGGCCAGTTCCCTTCTTCTCTCGATGATGTTAATATTGTTTAAATTGTAAAGTACAATAAATGCCAGCATTCCTGCCGCAATAATCAGCACCACTACCACCAGTTCCAGGGACTGCATCATAACCGCCACGGATTCCTGCAGTTCTTCCACATAGGTTACAGAGTCTACCGATGCATCTGATAACATTTCTTCAGAAAAGGATTCCTTTTCTTCATCCGTCATTCCTGCCGTCTTAAGGTACAGCTGATTATATTCCGGTTCTTCTCCAAACAGGGCGCGGTACTGATTTGCCCCCATGTACACATAATGAAACATATAGTTTTCGGCAATCGCCTGAATTTTCACCGGATACCTGGTCACATCATCATAGTAAATATCAATGGTATCTCCCACGGAAACCTCCAACAGCTTGGCCAGCTTTTCCGTAACGATGACTCCATCCTCTGTCAGGGAATAGGTTTCCTCACTGACTCTGTCCCGAAGCTTCACAAAGTCTTCCAGACCCTCCAGCTTCTCCGGCACAAACAGTGTGGCAGACTTTAGGGCTTCCTCCGACTCCACATCCAGAGATTTTGTCAGGATAAACATTTGATTTTCCACCACATTATGATGAGCCTTGTCTTCCAGGGAAACAGCTTTCTCATTGATGGAAAGGTACACATCATAGGTCCAGATTTCCTTATACTGTTTGCTCACAATATCCATAATGGAATCTCTAAGTCCAAAACCAACCAAAAGCAGGGCCATACATCCGCCGATGCCAAAAATCGTCATAAAGAACCGTTTTTTATACCGGAACAGGTTCCGGCAGGTTGCTTTCCAGGAGAAACTCAAATGATTCCACACCGGCTTCACATACTCCAGAAATACCCGTTTACCGGCCGCCGGTGCCGCCGGACGCATAAGAATGGCAGGTGCCGCCATCATTTCCCGGTAACAGGAAGACAGGGTTGCCACAACGGTACAAACCACTGCAATCAGCACAGAGGTCAGTGACAATCCCCACTGAATTGGTGTTATTAAGCATGGTATGTTAGAATACAAAATGCTATAAGCCTTTATAATAACCCAAGGAAAAACGTAGCTGCCCACTAACACACCGATGACGCCTCCAAGCAGGGTCGCAGACAAAGAATACCACAGGTATTTGGACACAATGGCGCCTTTGCCGTATCCCAATGCTTTCATGGTACCGATCTGGGTACGCTCCTCCTCTATCATTCTGGTCATGGTAGTCAGGCTGACCAGAGCGGCTACCAGGTAAAATACTGCCGGAAATACTTCTCCCAAATTGCCGATACGCTCGGTGTTGGAGCCGTATTCCACAAACTGCTGTACAGTGTTTCTGTCCAGTACATACCACTCCGGATGTTTTACATCCTCCAGCTCGGCTTTGGCATCTGCCAGTTCCTGCTTACCGTCTTCCAGCTCTTTTCTGCCGTCCTCCAATTCGATTTTTGCATCTTCGATTTCTTTTTTTCCATCCTCCAGCTCTGCCTTCGCATCCGCCAGTTCTTTCTTACCTTCTTCTAAATCAAGCTTCGCCTGCTCAACTTCTGCCTTACCGTCTTCGTACTGCTGCCGGCCGTCCGCCAGTTCCTGCTTTGCCTGCTCGTATTCAGAAAGCCCCTCCTCATATTTAGCGCGGCCATCCGCCAGTTCTGCCCTGCCGGTTTCTAATTGCAGTCTTGCCTCTTCCAGCTCTGCCCCGGACGCATCCAGTTGCGCTCTTGCAGAAAGCAACATGGTTTTTCCGCCGGCAAGCTCTTCCTCCGATGCCGCTAACTGCTGTTCTCCCAGAAGAAGCTCTGCTTCCTTTTCTGCAAGCATCTGCTTGGCCGCATTAAGTTCTGCTTCCACCGCCACAAGTCCCGGTGGCATCGGCTGTCCGAATGCCTCCAAATCTGCCTTGGCTGCACGAAGTTCTTCGCTCTGTATTACCCATACTTCTTTTGCAGCTTCCAGCTCTTCCCGACCCTTTGCCAGCTGTTCTTTTGCAGCTGCAAGTTCTGCCTCTGCATTCGCCAGTTCCTGTTCCTTTGCGGAAAGCTCCTCCTCTGCCGTTTTCAGTTCCGACGCTCCGGCATCCAATTCTTCCTGTGCTTTTGCAAGCTCTGCTTCACCGTCTTCCAGTTCTGCTTTTGCATCCGCCAGTTCCTGCTCCGCTTCCAAAAGCTGTGCTTCGCCGTCTGTAAGCTCCGCTTCCGCAGTTTTCAGTTCTTCTTCCGCATCCGCCAGTTCCTGCTCGCCCTCGGCAAGTTCTACTTCCGCATCTGCAATTTCTGCTTCCGCTTCTGCCAGTTCTTCCTCCCCATCCGCCAGTTCCTGCTCGCCCTCGGCAAGCTCTTTTTCACCATCGGCAATTTCAGCTTCTGCCTCCTGTATCTCTTCCCAAAAGGGATCCGTTACTTCTGTATAGCGGACTTCACAACGGACATCGGCAATAGCCTCGATACGCTCTGCCGCATCTGCAATAAAATTTTCATATTCTTCCGTGTAGGGATTGTACTTTTTGGCATCCTCCACTGTGGCATACACTACAGTGTACACCTCCATGGAAAAGGCCTCCTTTGGCAGAAATAAAAAGCCGTCTTCCACACCGGTACCGATACTTACCGCACCACGCTGCCAGGAAAGATAATTCGGGAATTTTCCCACGCCCACAATTGTAAACGTATCCATATGCAAAACATCGGAAAGCTCCGTATCCTTATCCGGTCTTAATGTGATAACGTCTCCAAGGGCATAGCCATGAGAAGCCATAAAATCCTCATCCGCAAAGCATTCATTTGCAGCCTCCGGCACACGGCCTTCCACCACATACACCTGATTTATCTTCTCTCCGAGAGAATAGACCGACATCTGATAATCCCGCTGGCCGGCCTCCAAAAAAAGTTCTGTCTGGTAACCGCCTTCCGCCAATTCTATCCCCTCAACAGCTCCTATTTCCTCTACATCTTTTTCTGTCATGCCAAGAGTTCCCAGCACCCGGAGATCCATGTAGTTTGTACTGTCAAAATACTCCTTGGCACTCAGTTGCATGTCCGGCTCCGCAGAACGTACACCGGCATAAAAAGCCACACCAAGCGCCATAATCAGCAAAATGGAAATGTAACGGTTGAAGCTCTTTTTCATTTCCCTAAGCAAATCAATTTTTTGAGCTTTTTTCATTTCTTTTTTCCTCGCACCAATGTATTTACCACTCGATTTCCGCCACATCCACCGGATGCCCGTTCACCTTCACCGCTCCGACTTTACCGTTCTTAATTTCAACCACCCGGTCTGCCATAGGCGCAATGGCCTTGTTATGAGTAATGACTACCACCGTGGTTCCGGTTCGGCGACAGGTATCCTGCAACAATTTTAAAATTGCCTTACCTGTCTGATAGTCCAAAGCACCGGTCGGCTCGTCGCAAAGCAGAAGCTTTGGATTTTTCGCCAGTGCTCTTGCGATGGAAACTCTCTGCTGTTCTCCGCCGGAAAGCTGGGCCGGGAAATTTTTCATACGCTCTTTCAGTCCGACTTCCTCCAGTGCCACGGAAGCATCCTTCGGATTTTTTATAATCTGCTGGGCCAGTTCCACATTCTCTAATGCCGTCAGATTCTGCACCAGATTATAAAACTGGAAAACAAAGCCCACATCCTCTCTGCGGTATTTTGTGAGACGCTTCGGATTATAGGTTGCCACGTCTTCCCCGTCCACAAAAACAGTACCGGAAGTGGCACTGTCCATTCCTCCTAAAATATTTAACACCGTAGTTTTTCCTGCTCCGGAAGGACCTACGATTACAACAAATTCGCCCTTTTCCATTTCAAAGGTAATACCGTCCGCCGCGTGAATCTCAACTTCACCGGTTTTATACACTTTTGTCACATCCTGCAACGCAATATATGCCATAGTAATTCACCAAACTTCCTTTCGTTTTTCGATTATTCGATAATTTTCGACAGTTATTTTCTTGATTATAGCACTATATCGCCGTTTCGTGTATAAAACTTTTCTAAAAAATCTCCCTTGACGAATGCGTCCTACAGGTGTAAGATATGTTTATAATTCTTACACCTGTAGGAAAAGGAGGGGTTATGTTGAAATTAACTGAAGCCGAATGGTCTGTTTTGGATGCACTTTGGACAAAAAGCGAAGCATCTCTGAAAGAGCTCACCGATGCACTGACTCCAAGTAAAGGCTGGAACAAAAAAACTGTTTTTACCTATCTGACCCGTATGGAAGCAAAAGGACTGGTATCTATAGACCGTTCCAAAGAAAAGCCTTATTCTGCTGCTGTGACCAGAGAATCCTGCGCCCGGCAGGAGCGGGAAGAGCTTTGTTCCAAAGTCTATGGCGGTGCCACCGGAGAAATGCTGGCAGCCTTTTTAAAAGAATCCGCTATTTCCAAAGAAGAAATTAATCACCTAAAAAAACTGTTGGAAGAAATGGAGGTCTGATCTATGCATAACATTTGGGAATTTCTGCTGCAAACTACCTCCGTAGTTCTGGTAGCAGCTCTGCTTCTTCTGATAAAACGATTGTTTGAGGATAAGCTTTCGCCCCGGTGGCAATATGGTATCTGGGGGCTTTTTGCCCTGCGAATGCTTCTTCCTACCCTTCCGGGACGCCAAATTCTTTTCCCGGTACCCCTGGTTTTAGAAACAGTAAAAGCAAGAGCAGAACAGCACCTTTCCTCTGCCTACACCGAAATTTATGTTCCTCTTGCATCCGACCACGTTTTCCCGTTTTTTACAAAGGTTCCGATGAGCATCACTGACTGGCTCTTTGTGCTATATGCCGCAGGCGTTCTTTTCTTCCTGTTGCATTATCTGATTGCGTATATCAGACTTCGTCTTTTGCTGCGGCGCGGCACTCCCGCGCCTGCTGCGTTGCAGCACCGTATGGATACTATTTCCGAAAAGTATCAGTTGCCTCAATGCCATACCGTAGCTGTGGACGGTTTATCCTCCGCCTTTGTCTGCGGTGTATTCCGTCCGATTTTGGCCCTTCCCACCAATCAGGAAATTGATGACAAGGTACTCCTTCACGAATTATTGCATCTGAAGTACCGTGATGCCCTGCAAAATATTCTTTGGTGTGTTTTCCGTGCCTTACACTGGTGCAATCCTTTGCTTGTCCCGGTGTTTCACCGCATTCAAAATGATATGGAATCTTTGTGCGACCAACGTGTGTTAGAACGCTTAGATGGTGAAGAACGACGGGAATACGGTCAGATTCTTCTTTCCATGGTCAATGAGACTTACGCCTATGCTCCCGGAACCACTTCTATCTCCAATGGAGGAAAAAATATTTCAAGACGCATTGCTGCCATTGTCCGTTTTAAAAAATATCCAAAAGGAATGGCACTGGTTTCCCTTTGCATTATTTTGTTGCTTGGCGCACCCGCCATCATAGGTATTGCCGGTACCTACGACATTTCCGACTATCAGCCACAAACGGAAAGTGCGTTGACCCGCGCCATGGCCATGGCACGAATCCGGCGTTGCACCACCATGGCAGGTGCTCTGGATACTTATGCCAAAGGATTATTGTTGCACAACGGCATCTACCTGGCCACTGCATCACCCCTGTCTTCCCATGCCGATTTGGAAGCTGCCATGCGCGACCGTCTGGGTTCCGAAAAAGTTGCATGGTATCTTCCTCCGAAAGATGAAACAGGCCATTCGGTTATCCAAAGCGGTTATCAGATTTTTAACCTGACACAAACATCCGAACATAGTTACGAAGCCCTTCTGGTTCTTCCCGTTTGGCCTCTGCAGGAAGAGACGAACGACCACTCCGCCTCTACTGACGATACGCCGGCGGATAGCAGCACTTACCGTTATGACAACCGTTACATTATGATTCCCGTCACTCTCCGAAAAGAAGATGCCTGGGTGGTCGAAGAAACAGGGGAACGCGTTTACTCCGATAAATATTATAGCGACACCTGCTATGATAACAGTTCCAGCGACATTCCGGGGCTGAAGGAAGTCCATATCACGGGAGAAACCGGCACTCTCACTGCTTCCATAAAGCAGGCCTATTACATTGACAATACCATTAACACAAATTCCTATGGATTTTTTCACTCTTCCACCTTTAACCAGCAACCGCAGCCGGACGCGGTTTTTGCAGAAATCAAGCAGATAACCTCTGTCTTTTACACCTGCCAAAATAACAACACCGGTCATTACCCTGCGCAGCAGCTTGGCTTACACCTGACAAGATTAAACACGGAAAACACCCCGTCTAAAAACGGTTTTTCAGAGTCAGAAACCATGTCCACGGCCGGAGACGCCTCCGGTTCCAGCTCGAATGGCACTTCCTGGCGTAGTAAGACCATACAAACTGATACAGACTATACCATTTCCGACCTTTCTGTAGATACCGTTTATGAGCCCCGGAGTTTTCCGTCCAAACTGCCCTACGGCCACCTGGTACAAATTATTTGGGACTCTGAGGTTACAGAAAAATTCACTATCTTATGGGAGGACACAGAATGAATCAAACCCGCTTATGTACTGCAATCAAATCTATCGCCTGGGGCTTTGTACTGATACACCTGCATTTTAATTTAGGTACGATTGACTTATTGCCGGATTTTGCAGGATACCTTTTGATTCTGAGCGCCTTACCGGTTATCGGTCAGGAGGAGCCCTCTGCTCTTTTACTAAAACCTTTTTGCATATTCTTTGTCATCTGGCATGTTGTTATGTGGATACTGGCTATTGTTGGCATAACCGATTTAGGGTATCTGCCATCCCTCCTTGTTTCTATCATTCGCATATATTTTTATTTTCAGCTGTTGACAAACGTGCATACCATAGCCAGGATTTACCATTGTCCGCAGGAACGCACTATTTTGCATCTTCGTACCATATTAACCGTCATGAGTACTCTGTTTGCTCTTCCTCTGCCATGGAACGAGCAGGAGGCTTTCACTTATCTCATGATGATTGTCACCTTTATTGTTCTGGTTGCCTTATGTGCCACTCTGTTTTCACTTCACAAATCCCTGAAAGAAAACACAGTGGATGACAACAATTTCTGACACAAAGATACAAACAACAAAGAGGGTATCCCAAAAGTCACAAAATGACTTGAGGAATGCCCTCTTTCTGCTATCAGTCTGTACTCATAAACGTGTGCAGTGCCCGGATATACTCCGTGCCGTCGTAGCCTACGGCATATATATAATTTCCCTTTAAGAAAAATGCTGCATTATTATCTCCGGCAACCAGGTAAGCATTATCAATTTTGTATAATACCTTGCCTTCCTTTACCATGGTGTAATCCGCAAGCAAATAGTAGTTCTCATAATCTTCGAAAACACTTTCACTCTCTGCTATCAGTTTTTCTCCATTCTGTACAATCCAAAGAGCAGTATCATTACCCAGGTCATAGATGTAATCCAGATTCATACCTTTTCCCGTAGTCACCGGTTCACCACGGTAATACAGGGATTTTTCGTAAACGGGGAGCATGTTTCCCGTTACTTCATACGGACTCTGTATTTCTTCTCCACAATCCTGGTTTACCATAACGTAGCCGACATCCGAATAGGAAACATCCAGTCCCTGCATGGTATCCAAAAGCTCCACGCTAAACGAAATCAAATCTCCGTCGGCTGTGTATTCCTCAATAAACACACGCCCGTTATAGGTGCGGTACATGAAGTATCCGCTATTGCCCCAATTGACATCGATATACTCCGGGGTCATACCATTGGACATATTCAGTGTCTCACCCTCGTAGGCACCATAAGTCCAATTACCCGAAGCCGCATCCCGATAATAACAGAATCTTTCATAATAATTGGTGCCTTCAAAATCAGCCACCAGAACAGGTTCCTCTACTATCCGAATCAAATTCAGCCAGCAGTCTACCAGATAGACGCTGTTTTTGTACCAAATCGGATAGCATCCGTCCTCTTCTGCTAAAGTAACGGAATAGAACTGGGTTTTACAGTTCATGTCCTCGCCATCACCAAATTTACTCAGAAATGTGGCCCAGTTTAATACCACTTCCCCGTCTGCATTTACCAGACAGCCGTTGTCCTCCAACAGGATATACTCTACTCCCTCTAACCGTTCTTCATCATCCGGCATACCGGCCGCCTTTTGACAATACACATACTTCAGCTTAAGATTTTCATCGTAATAGCGGTACACAAGACCGCTTTCCCAATCGGAATAATTATAAGCATATTCCAGATAACCGTTGCCGAAGGCCGAAATCATCAGCCAGTCCGACATTTCCACCGGAGTCAGAAGCACTTCTCCGGTTCCGTTGATAATGCTCCAGTTCATCCAGGCATAGTCAGCAAAAACATCTTCCGGAGGAACTGCATAGTAGCCACGTGCCACATCCAGTATTGCCATATCAGCATAAGATGGCACAATGGAGTATTCTCCTCTTTCCAAATCAAACACGCCATAGCGGACGATTTGCTCTCCTTCGGAACTTTGTCTGATTTGGCCCACCGGCAGATACCGGTTTGTGTAAATCCCCTGAATACCATGATTTAAGGAAACATTATAGAAGTTTGCTACTTCTTCCCATTTGTGATTGTACACCGTCATATCCCCGTAATAGTAATCAGATACCATGTTCTGCGGATTGGCAAAAACAAAATACTGTCTTTCCTCCAGCGGTTTCGTTGTCAGAATCTCTGTCTTTTCCTGCTTGGTTACCTTTGCGTCGGAAATATCGGCCCCCGCCGGCATTTGTACCGGGACATAGCCCAGGTCAAGCACCAGCTGCTGTCCTGCTTCTCCGGTGAGCCAGTCAAAAATCTTGCGGGCATTGGAGTCTGCCGGTTCATCGGTACGGATTACCGCATAAAAAGCATTGGTCAGCTTATAGGAACCGTCATAAATACTCCCGGTAGACGGAATTACTCCATCCACACCCATGAGCTTTAAATCCTTTTCAAAGTACATGTTGTTGGCATAATAGAACACCGAATACCCCAGGGTGTTATCCTCGTTGTTG
>JAZQJL010000336.1:0-4119 GCA_045541595.1 Lachnospiraceae bacterium
AGAAGAAGAATGCAAAAAAATAGAAAACGGATATCGTAACTCCGGTTACGAAATCCGCTTTCTTTCTGCAAAAGGCAAAGTGGGCACCGAGGAAATTGCCAAACTGTTAGATCATAAAACTACGGTTTTGGCCGGTCCCTCCGGAGTAGGAAAGTCTACATTGGTAAATCTGCTCCAGCCGGGAGTAATTATGGAAACTGGAGCAGTCAGCGAGAAAATACGCCGCGGCAAGCACACGACAAGGCATTCGGAATTTATTTGGATCAAGGAAGATACCTATATTCTGGATACCCCCGGCTTTAGTTCCCTGGAATTAGAAGATGTGGAAGCGGAAGAATTGAAGGAGTATTTCCCGGAGTTCCAGGAGTTTGAAGGGAAATGCCGGTTCCGTGGATGCGTTCATGAAAATGAACCGGATTGTGCCGTAAAGCAGGCGGTAAAAGACGGAGTGATTTCAAAAAAGCGGCACGACGGTTATTTATTGTTATACAAAGATTTAAAAGAAAAGAAAAAATACCGGTATTAAACCGGAACGGGAGAATTATACTATGTTTCATTTATCACCATCCATCCTGGCGGCGGATTTTTCGAGGTTAGGTGAGCAAATCAAAGAAGTAGAAATGGCCGGAGGTGACTGGCTTCACATCGATGTAATGGACGGCTTGTTTGTGCCAAGCATTTCCTTTGGTATGCCGGTAATTAAGAGTATTCGTCCGATAACCAATCTTTTTTTTGATGTGCATTTAATGGTGCAGGAACCGATTCGGTATATTGAGGAGTTTAAGCGGGTAGGAGCGGATTTAATTACAATTCATGCCGAAGCCTGTGAAGATATTGATACCACCATTTCAAAAATCCGGGAATGCGGTTGTAAGGTTGGTATCTCTATTAGCCCGGATACGGATGTTTCCGTGGTAGAACCTTTTGTAAGTAAAGCTGACCTGATTCTGCTGATGTCGGTACATCCGGGATTTGGCGGACAAAAGTTTATTCCGGAAACCCTGGATAAAATCCGTGCGGTACGCAAAATGATTGAGGAACAGAATCCGTCCTGTGACTTAGAGGTGGACGGAGGCATTTATCTCGGAAATCTACAGGAAGTACTGGAAGCCGGAGTAAATGTGGTGGTAGCAGGAACTGCTGTATTTGGCGGTGACATTACGGAAAATATGCATGCGTTTTTTCGTCAGATGAAGTAAGGAAGCAGAAAATGAATAAAAAAGCTTGTATTATTACGGGAGGCACGGTGTCGGAGGATTTTCTTGCAGAGTATGCGGACAAGCATCCGAAGGAACTTCTGATTGTTGTGGATGGTGCATTGGACATAACACATCGGTTAGGAATCAATCCGGATTACATTGTCGGAGACTTTGATACCGTTGATGAAAGCCTGCTGGAATATTATGAAAAAGATATTATCTTAAGGCATCCTGCAGAAAAAGACCAGACAGATACGGAGCTTGCGATTGAAACAGCATTAGATGCAGGATGTAAGGAACTGGTGTTACTCGGAGCCACCGGCTCCAGACTGGATCATAGTCTGGCCAACATCTTTTTATTGCAGAGCCTGTTGGAATGCGGAATTAAAGCTGAAATTCTCAATGAAAATAACAAACTGTATTTAAAAAACAGCAGTTTTACGTTAAATCGAAACAATACCTGGGGTGATTTTGTATCCCTTCTTCCGCTGACGGAAGTGGTGGAAAATGTCACGTTAACAGGGTTTAAATATCCGGTGAACAAGCTGAACTTTTACAGGGAGCGTACACTGGGCATCAGCAATGAAATGACAGAAGAGGAAGCAAGGGTAGAATTTGCCAAAGGCATTTTTGTCGTTGTGGAATCTCAGGATAACTAAAGGGAAGTAAGAAAGGAAAAACAAAATGAAATTAGGAATTGTGGGATTACCGAATGTCGGTAAAAGTACATTATTTAACTCTTTAACCAAGGCAGGAGCGGAATCGGCAAACTATCCGTTCTGCACCATTGATCCAAACGTAGGTATTGTTCCGGTACCGGATGAAAGACTTGACGTGCTGGGCAAGCTGTATGATTCAGAAAAGGTGGTGCCTGCGGTTGTTGAATTTGTGGACATTGCCGGCCTGGTAAAGGGCGCTTCTAAGGGCGAAGGTCTCGGAAACCAGTTCCTTGCAAACATCCGTGAAGTAGATGCTATTGTTCATGTGGTACGCTGTTTTGAAGATTCCAACATTATTCATGTAGAAGGCTCCGTAGATCCGGTCAGAGACATTGAAACCATTGACATGGAACTGATTTTCTCCGATATGGAAGTGCTGGAGCGCAGAGCCTCCCGTGTCATCAGAGGCGCTAAGAATGATAAGTCCCTGGCGAAGGAAGCTGCTATGATTGAACGTTTACAGAAGCACTTAGAGGCAGGCCAGATGGCAAAGTCTTTTGAACTTTTAGACGAGGAAGAAGCAGCCTTCTATTCAGAATATAACATGTTAACCGGAAAGCCGGTGATTTATGCGGCAAACGTAAAGGATTCCGATTTGGCAGATGAAGGTGCATCCAATGCATATGTACAGAAGGTAAAGGAATTTGCTGCAGGAGAAGGCTCCGAAGTATTTGTTATCTGTGCGCAGATTGAACAGGAAATTGCAGAACTTGACGAAGAAGACAAGAAGATGTTCTTAGATGATCTTGGTTTGACCGAAAGCGGCTTGGAGAAGTTAATCCGTGCCAGCTATCACACCCTTGGATTAATCAGCTACTTAACAGCAGGTCCAAAGGAAACAAAGGCATGGACCATTACCAGAGGTACAAAGGCACCTCAGGCGGCAGGTAAGATTCACAGTGACTTTGAACGAGGCTTTATCCGTGCTGAAATTGTAAGTTATGAAAATCTGACAGAGTGCGGCAGCTTTAATGCGGCAAAAGAAAAGGGTCTTGTTCGCTCCGAAGGTAAAGAATATGTAGTTCAGGACGGCGATGTAGTATTGTTCCGTTTCAACGTATAATAGGAG
Organism: Lachnospiraceae bacterium; assembly: GCA_045541595.1. Classification (GTDB taxonomy): domain Bacteria; phylum Bacillota; class Clostridia; order Lachnospirales; family Lachnospiraceae; genus SIG299. The sequence goes on from JAZQJL010000336.1 coordinate 2,988, forward strand.
AAATGCAATTGAGTATTTTTTTAACAACAGGCGGACCTGTCAATTTTCCGGGCCTTGGACTTACCATAGAGAACTTACTGGAAGGCTTTGATGTTTTCGGAGTTCATATTTCTTTGGTAGGAATCCTGATTGCCTTTGCAATGTTTTTCGGTTTGTTTATTACGGAACGTCTTGCAAAAAAAACAGAACAGAATACAGAGCAGTACTTAGACCTTGCCATACGACTGGTGTTTGCCGGTGTCATCGGAGCCAGAGTAGGGTATGTGTTCAGTCACTGGCAGTACTTTGTTACCGACCAGGGTAACGTATTTGATATCAGCGATGGTGGGATGTCAGCTGCAGGAGCGGTAATTGCCGGCCTATTGATGTCGTTTCTGTATTGCAGAAAGAAGAAGCTTTCCTGGCTGCAGATTTGTGACACTGCCATGCCGGGCATTGTAGTCGGGCAGATTCTTGCCAGTGTGGGATGCTTTTTTGGACGAAATATGCTGGGAACCTATTCCGACGGAACCTTTGCCATGCAGGTAGCCGTGCAGGATGTGGACTCCAGGGCGATTGTCATGAGCAGAAGTGCGGGACCGATGTTACGCGGAAATTTTTTACAGGTACATCCGGTAGCCCTCTATGAAACTCTGATATTAATTATTCTGTTTATTGTGCTGATTATCTTATGGAAACTGAAGAAGATGAACGGTATGGTACTGGCAATCTATTTAATCGGGTACGGAGGAATGGTATTTGCTATGGAATTTATACGGCTGGATTCCCAGAAAATCATGGGAAGCGTATTTTCCATTGAACATATTGTGGCATTATGCCTCATGTTGACAGGCAGTATCATTTTAATTGAACAGATCAGAAAAAATATCATAATACGAAAGGCTCAGCCTAAAAACCTTTCTGCAGGAAAGAAAAACAAATAATGGAATAAAAATAGGAAGAACATATCAAAAAAAGCTTGATATGTTCTTTTTTTATGCATTTTCCTATTGAAATTTTCGTGAAAGTGGGGTAAAATGGGGTAAAGAGTGGTGTATAGTGGGTGGAAGTGGAGCAAAATGGAGCAAAAACAACATTCATAATGCTACATACGAAGGAGGTGAGCCGGATGTTCATGGGTGAATATAATCAC
>JAZQJL010000337.1:0-7700 GCA_045541595.1 Lachnospiraceae bacterium
TTACCTGCTCCGCAATTTCTTCCACGGAAAGAGTCATGCCCTCCGGTACCACTACCCACTTGTCTTCCACATCATCCAGCCTGTGAATGATAGCAGTTACCACACCGGTAAATTCCTGTAAAGGCTCGTTCACACCCAGCACATAGGCATCCTGCTCCTCACCGTCCGGTGCCATGATTCCCGGAATATATCCGTAGTTCACCGGATAATGCAGGTCCTTATGCACCGGGTGATAAGTTCCCATAGGACGGTCTATCATAACCGTTACTGTCTTGCCAAGCATAGTCTACTCCTCAATCACACTTTTTACCAGCTGCCATGCAATACTGCCTTCGCGGATTTTTTCAAGCACATCATCAAAGGTAAACCATGCTACAGAATCCACTTCACCGGATAATTTAAATTCTGCCTTCTTTACCTCTGCCTTAAAGCCCAGCATCAACAACCCCTTTTTCTCATACGGATAACTCTTTACGAAGGTAAGCTTCTCAACCTTTAAACCGATTTCCTCCTCAATTTCACGGCAGGCGGTATCTTCTGCAGACTCACCCATTTTCATATAACCCGCTACACATACATAATTGGTAGTGTTCACATAGCTCTGACGGATGAGCGCCACTTCCTTATACTCGTTTACCACTGCACAAATGGTGCAGGTAGAAAACATATCCCACAGCGGGATTTCACAGGTCGGACAATACTGCATCAGACCCTCGTCTCCGATTTCTTTTTGAATTGCTTTTGTTCCGCAATGCGGACAGTATGTAAAATGCATTGTTTTCCTCCTCAATATAAATCTAAAATAGCAGGTGCACGACCTGCTATTTTTTGTTTAACAGAAATATTTTATCTCACCAAAATAGTCACACCACTTTTGAATAACTTCCTCACTTCTTGCTTCGATAATATCCATAATATTTCTTAATGTCTTTGCAGGAATATGTGAATTGTTATGACACAAATAACATTTTCCGGCTTTGGTTATCCATATTTTTGTAGCACTTGCATTTGGTGAACCTTCCGACACATGAACATGTATTGGCTCTAACGGGTCATTTTCATTAGACCAAAAGTACACCCAATAGGAACCTATCCTAAAAACTTGAGGCATTTTCAAATCCTCCCTCTTTAGAATATTTCATAATAAGGTGCGCCGTTGACTCGATTACTTCATGCAAATGACTCATTTCATTCTCTGTAAAGCCAAATACATCATTCCAGCGATATTCCGGTAAGTAACAGGTGGCATAATGAAAGCAATCCTTTTCATCCGGTTTTTCCATATACACTTTTACAGTACCATCTTCCCGCATTTCAGAATGCACAATTTCTGTCTGATCATCTAATGTTAAAAACGGATACATCATGTTCACACACCTCTTTCCTACAGTTCCTATCTTTAATAATATTATATCACACTAACTTAATAAAAAAAACCCTCTCTTCGTAGCATTTTCACAAACTACCCAATGACTTCGTAAAGCAAATCACCCGGTTGGCTTCCTCAAATCCCAGACTCAGATGAAACTTAAGGCTCCCGGTATTGTCCAGCTCACAGTCACTGGCAAACTCCGTGCACCCCTGTTCTCTGGCCCAGTTCTCACAGGCCGCAAGTAACTGCTTTGCAATACCCTGCTTACGAAACTTTTCCTCCACAAAAATACCTTCCAGATATCCCACCGGACTGGTTTCTGTTCCTTCCACATAATCGTGGCGAAGCTGGCATTGGGCAAAACCTATGGCGTGTCCGTCTACTTCTCCAAGAAAGACTACTGCTTCCGGACTTTTCATAAGTTCCGCAAGTTCTGCTGCCAGTTCCTCTAACACATTATCTTCCCACATCTGAATTGCCAATTTGGCAACCTCAAGAGCTTCCTCTTCTTTCGCTTTATAAACGTTCCAGTTCATCCGGCTCCACCACCTTATATCCGTTTTCGGCAAGTGCCTTAGCAAACATACCCTGCCCTTTCACCAGGGTACCTGTAAAAGTACCGTCATAAATCTGCTTTGTTCCGCAGGACGGACTTCTTGGCTGCAAAATTACCAGGTCGATATCCTCTCCGAAAAGTTTATCAAGCATCCGTTCCACGCCAAGGTGAAACTCCTTATCCACGTTGGCCCCTTCCCGATTGATGGCTACGCCTCCTACCAGTTCCACCGGAACTCTCGGTATCGGCAAACCGCCGGCCACCTCCGGGCAGACCGGAATGACTTGCTTGTCTTTCACAAATTCCAATACCGCTTCATTTTTGTTATTACCGCCGCTGTATTTACAATTTTCACCCAGAAGGCAGGCACTGACTGCTACTTTTCCCATGTTGCCATTCCACACAAACTATTTTTCAAACCCTTTTATTCCAAATACCTTTACCGCATTCCGCCACATCAAGTCCTCATAGGCATCCGCAGAAATCTTTTCCGGAAGCACATGAAAATAATCCTGGTACACCGAGCGCTCGCCCTGTGGGTTGCAAAGGTACGTATCCACTCCGTCAATCGGGGCATCGCTACCAAAAAACATCTTCTTACTGCCGTACCGGCGAATCGCCTCGATTGTGGTATCCATCGGCACCCAGGTCGTATCACCGTACAAATTGTCTGCCTTACCGAGTAGCTCCAACGCCTCTTTATTATCAGAGCCAAGTCCCATGTGCACCATCACAAACGGAATTTCCGGAAACAGTTTTGCGGCCTCGTATACATGAACCGGCGCATCCTCCGGTCCGGTTCCCGTGTGGGAAATCACCGGCAGTTTGTACTTCTTTGCCAATTCCAGGTACGGGAGTGTTTTTTCATCCATCGGAGATGTTTTGGAATGATACGGATGCAGCTTCAGGGCATAGATGACATCCCTGTTTTCTGCGATTAGTTGCTCCAGTTCCTCCGTTACCGTTTCCGTCAACGGCTTTACCCAGACGCCCACTCCGATTTTTCCCGGATAATTTCTTGCAAAAGCAATACAGCGACGCAACGCATCCTCCTGTGAAACCTGAACCTCCTGCGGAATGAGTTTCTGTTCGTGGTCTACTTCCGCACAGTCCCCGTTGGATACCAGCATAAAGTCAATCTTATATTTTTCCATAGCGGCAAGGACCTTGTCCTCCGTCATATTAAAGTCCACCCCGTCACCGCCAATATGTACATGTGTATCAATTATCATAGAGAGCCTCCAAATCCTGATACATAAACTCTACATCACTTGCCAGCATTTGCTTACGCTGTTCCAGCCAATCCTGTTTTCCCCAAAGGTCTTCACGATACTGCACATTAGCCAGCATATGCTTCTTCACATCGAAGCCCTCCGGCACGCAATAATATGCAGCTCCCATGTGTGCAAAATCCTTCTGACGGCCCTGAACACTTGTCAGCATCAGCCAAAATAAATCCTTAGCATAATATTCCCTCACATCCTGCAAATCAGTTACAGGTTCCCCGTTATAATGGATTGTTTCGGAGAAAGTAATTTCCTTCCGGTCTGCCAAAAGCTTTCGCATTTCTGCAATATTTAATGGAGTCCCCTCATAAAACACTCCGCTGCCATAGGTCGGATCTAACATTATCCACTTATTCCGCTCTTTGCACCATGCCTCACAAACCACATGATTGTCGCAATCATACGGAGAAAACGGATGGATATACACCGTTCTGGCCTTGATACCCACGGCCAGTAGGCACTCTGTCAATGCCATGGAAAGGCTGGCGCAATTGATACCGTTTTCCGTATCAAAAGCATATTCCAAGAGAGCCGATGCAGAATTCTCCACATGTCCGTCATAATCTCCTTTATGCAGGATATGTTCTGCAATCCAGGTAAGCAAACGGAAGCTTCGTTCCTCATCTGTGCCGTCACCTGCCACTTGTTCAAGGCTATATCTGCTTTTTAGCTTGCTGTAATCCGCATCCAGTTCATAAGTTATGCAACAAAGAGAAGCTCCATTCTGAAACCGGTCCATCATTTTCAACATTCCTGTGTAAACCTCGTACATAATAATTCCTCCCCAGTTTTCTGTATAAATTATACTTAATCTCTTTAATTATCGCAATAAAAACATCTTGACATTTTACAAAAACAAACCTGATATTGCATTTCGAACAACAAAAAATGGACAAGTAACCTCACAGTCACTCATCCATTTCCTTTTATTTGCTTAATAATCTTTCCATGTCATACTTTGCCTGATCTACTTCTTCCCCGGCAATGATGCCCCATTCTTCTCTCATCATTTTCAACTGCAGTTTGTAACACTCCACTGCTTTTTCCTTGTCATCAAGGATTTCATAAATATGGGCCATAGATTGCGGCGGGTCCGTAAACTTCGGAGATTTCTGTACTTCCATGGCCTTTTCATAATGGGCAATCGCCTTCTCGTAATTTTGACGTTCGGTTTCCCACTCCGCCAAGGCCATCTGTACCAGCCAGGCTTCTTCGCCGTCTGCATATTTTTCTTCCATTTCCTGGTAGTACCGGTTCTCCAGTTCCTTATCCCCTTTCACCGCAGCTAATAAAGCACGATAATGAAGGGTACGGTAAGCACCGTCTATTTTCTCCAAATGTAACAACTCTGTTTCTGCTTCCTTCAATCGCTTATCCGCCATCAGATTGTCAAGCAGCCACATGCTGGCAGCCCGGTTATCAGGATGACGCCTTACAAAGTCCTTTAATTCCCGAATCAACACATGATGATTTCTACCGTTCCAATCCGGGATGAAGCTTCCCATGGCATTGCAGTAATCACTGATGTAGCTGCGGTTGTCCGGCTCCAGTTCCATAGCTTCCTTTGCAAACTCTGCTGCCATCCGCTTATAAATCTCCGCCTGATGAAGATAAATATTTGCAATAAGTGACAGTGCCTGTGCCTTATGTTCCGATATTTTTGCGAATTCACGAAGGGTTGCTTCCATTTGTGACGCCTCTGTCTCAGAAAGCAAACCGGCCTCATAAATACGGTTTTCTATCCGTTCCATCTGCTTCTTTGCATCCAGGGAAAACAATTCATCAATGGTAACGCCAAAGAAAATAGACAGTTCCGGAAGCAATGCTACATCCGGCATGGTTACATCATTTTCCCACTTAGACACAGTCTGTGGCGTAACTCCCATGACTTTTGCCAACGCTTCCTGGGTGATGCCGCGTTTATTTCGTAAGGTCTTGATTTTTGCTCCAAATTCCATTTGTAAGTCTCCTTTTCAATTTGAAACAGGTGCGCACTGTTTTCTCTCTTTGTTTTGTACATCTGAAGTTTAACAGAAAAATTTGTAGCAAACAATTACGCAGAAGTTGTGGTAAGTAGCGTAAAACGCTAGTCTTTCTTTCTCAAAAGCATAACTTCCCACACTCCAAGCACCGCACAGCCCACACCGTAGCAGACAATGTCCTTTAAGTCAAAGGTAGTGCCTATGAGTACGCTGAAAAAACGGTTGTTCTGAAGTCCCAAAAGCTCTACGATATGTATTCCCTGCAGTACTTCCACTCCGGCCGCAAATAAAAACACATACAGTGGCAGAAGTCTTGGCTTCTCCGGAAACAATATCCGCAGGAAGGTGTAAATTAAAACCACCACCAGCATGTCCCCCACATAAGGGCGGATGAAGTTGTCCCGCACAAAAAGGGCAATCAGTAATTCTATTATAAAAATAATCAGTGTTGCCACTGCATATCCGACTCTCTTATTTATTTTAATACGACCTTCCATACTCCGTCCTCAATTACATACTGAAATTCCGACAAGTCATCGTTTTCCATGACCTGAAACAGTTCCTCCAGGTCGCTGACTGTATTTACCTTGTCCAAATTTTCCCGGTAGATCCACTCCATCTGACCCTCCTCGGAAGACACCAGTTCGCCTGAAAACTCATCGGTTTTATAAAGCAGAACCACATATCGTCCTTCCGGGGTAGGGAACTGCTTGATGCCGCAAAGCTTAGGGTTGAAAATATCCAGCCCGGTTTCTTCCTTCATTTCCCGGATAACCGCATCCACAAAGGATTCTCCCGGCTCAATATGGCCACCGGGCAGGGTGTAGCCCTTCCAATCCTTTTTTATCCGGTTCTGTAATAAAATTTTATCATCTTTGTAAATCAGACAAAGACAGGTTAATTCCACTTGTTCGGTCCGTGACATAGTCCTCTTCCTCCTCTACACATAATCTAAAAAATCCACTCGTATAAAATTCCGTACAATTCTCTTACATAGTACGTCGGAAACAGCCAGATGGCCGTTTTTCCCGGTACCGCCGCATGCTCAATGCCAAGGCTCTTTGCAATCAGTCCCGCCCGGTACTCGTGATATTCACTGGTAGCAATGGCAATTACCGGGTGCAATCCCTGTTCCTCTATCAACTGTTTGGAAAGCAGCAGGTTTTCCCTTGTTGTGGTAGACGCTTCCTCTTTGAACAGGCGTGCCGGGTCAATCCCTTTGTCCACCAGATACCGGTACATACACTCCGCTTCCGTGATGTTTTCGCCATCTCCTTTTCCGCCGGACAGTACGCAGACGGCCTCCGGATGCTCCGTCAGATATTCATAGGCTGCCTCCAGCCGCTCTTGCATGGAAAGACTGGCTCTCTCACCATACACGCGGCATCCAAGCACGACCACCGTTGCTCCCGGCTCCGGCGCTTTACAGGCCGCAAAAATCATGCAGGCAGACTCCACTACAACCAAAACTGCCACCAGCGCAATCATACCAAGAATTCCCCGGTACAGCCACCGCAGCACCTTATGGGTGCGCCATTTTGCCATCATGCCACGCACCCACGGCATACACAGTCCATATAAAACTATCAGAACCGCTACCGCCAGTCCTGTTAAATTTCCGATATTTAAACTGACGGACAGAAAAAGCGGCAATGCGAACCAGATAAAAATCAACACACCGCATGCCATCAGCACCATTCGTATTCCAAAATGTTTTTTCATAAGATTCTCCTCTCCGGGCGTCTCCTGTCGACGAATTTTTCTTTACGGTCCGCCCGGATACCATTATAATACTACATAGAAAAAAATTTATAAAGAAAAAATGAACATTTTGCCAAAATCGATTGTATCTGTGAATGAAAGGAGGCACAAAGCATGATAGACCAATACATTCAAAGCTATGGAAAACGCTTATACGGACTCTGCATGTTTCTTTGTGCAAACTCCTATGAAGCCGAAGACTTGTACCAGGAAACCTGGCTGAGGGTACTGAAAAATTTTGCAAAATATGACACTTCAAAAGACTTTGAGCCCTGGCTCACCACCATCTGTGTCAACATATACCGCAATAATCTGCGGCGCATTGCCAAAAGCCCTGTCTTCAATGCCTTTACCACCACGGAAGAAAAAGAGCAGATGATAAACTCCGTTCCGGCGCCGGAAGGAAAAGATTATTCCGCTCTCCATACCGCCATTGAACAGCTTCCAAAAAAGCTCCGGCTCACTGTACTGCTGTTCTATTTCCGGGATATGGACACAGCATCCACGGCAAGCGTACTTGGCATTCCACCGGGCACGGTACGGTCACGGCTAAACAAAGCAAGAAACTTATTAAAGGAGGTACTGACGGATGAAACAGATTTACAACTTTGAAACAAAAGAACCGCCTGTTTTAAACGAATCCATGTTAAAAACAGAACTTGTCAAACAGCAGCTGCGCCGTCAGACTGCTATGGCTGCCATTGCCGGTATACTAATACAAGTTGTTTTGTTACTTTGTGCCG
>JAZQJL010000338.1:0-4743 GCA_045541595.1 Lachnospiraceae bacterium
ATTCTCTGACATAAAAGTACCCCCTGCAAAATGATTTTGCAAGGGGGTTGGGATAAACTGTCTTTATTTTGGGATAAACACCTTCACACAGAAGAACTTATCCTCCTCATAAAAATCCACCATACCACCGTACTGTGCTGTAATGGATTTTATTTTTCCTACGCCAAGACCATGCTGGTCCTTTTCCGCCTTGGTGGACACCAGCTCCGGATTTTCCTGCAACACGGAATGGAAAATCTGATTTTTTACACACAGGGTTTCATATCCCCGCCAAGCTGAAATCAATACCTGCAGCTGTGACTTTTCTTCCTGCTTTTTCTCCCGTGCCAGTGCCTCTATGGCATTGTCCAGCATATTGGTAAGCAGGGCAGAAAAATCCATGCGGCTCATTCTTTCAAAAGCAAGATTTTCAATTTCTGCTTTCACCAATATTCCCAGGGATTTCGCATAGGACAGCTTTTCATTGATGATATGGTTCATCAGCACATTGCCTGTTTCAATATAACTGTGCATCGTACTGAACTTATCCAATAATTCCGAAGTATATGCCTTTGCCTGGTCATATTCCCCGTCATTCAGGTAAGCCGTCAACACCATCAGATGGTTCTTCATATCATGCTTTAACTGCCGCACATTCTGATGTAATTCCCGAAGCTCCTTATCCTGACGATGCATGTCTTTCATTTCTTTGAGTAAGGCTTCATATTGATAGCGAAGCTCCGTTTCCCGTTCAAAAGAAGTAATATATTTCTCTTTTACATCCTCTAATTCCTGCTGTAATGCCCGTTTGCTAATCATGCTCTCAAATACCTCATAAATTGCTGCTTCGTACTTTCCGCATAGGTCTTTCCCACCGGAAGAGTTCTTCCATCTGCCAGTTCCACTGTCTCTGTTCCAAACAATCGTATTGCCAACTGATTTACCAGAAAACCTTTATGCACCCGCAAAAATCCTTCTTTTCCTAGGGATGCTTCCACCGCTGCAATGGTGCTGCGAAACCGGTACTCCTCTGTGTTGGTATACACTCTTAAGTAATTTCCTTCTGACTCAAAATATAGCAGGTCGGAAAGCAGCAGACAAACCTCTTTTCCTTCCATCCGGAAATTGAAATGACGCTTTTTCTGTTCCAGCTCCGCCGCACAATCTGACAGCATCCGCTCCAACTCTGTATCCAAGAACTGTTTCCGTACAAAACCAAAGGGATGATACTGGAAACTTTCATAGACCAGTTCATCGTGTCCCGTTACAAATACCAGCAATGGCTTTTGCGGCAAAGCGGCAAGCCGGGAGGCTACCTCCATACCATTTGGCCCCGGCATATCAATGTCCAAAAGCAGCAGGTCGCATTCCTGCTTTTCCAGCTGATCTAACAACTTTTCCCCGGAGGAAAACACCTCTGTTTCCGCCTCCGGCAGAAACTTATTCACCCAAAGGAGCAGTTCCTCCCGCATTTTCAATTCGTCATCACAAAGATAAATTTTCATAGACACATCCGTTTCTCACAGGTGAAAGAAAGGATGTTGCACACAACGTTACAACATCCTTACTCACTAAATCATAATCTCAGACTTTCTCTTCAGCAGCTTGGCACCGTGTACGATTAAAAATGCACCGCCCACCGCTGCCGCAATACTTCCAACAGCGAGTACAATACCAAATACCACATTAAAAACCCCTGCATTTTTCATGCTTAAATATACTTTTTCCATAACATGCCCTCCTGTTGTAAGACAAATTACTTTGCGCCGTACTGCTCGTAGTAAGCGTCGATGGATGCCTTCATAGCGTCGTCAATCAGCACCTCTCCGTTACATGGCTTGTTGTGCAGGCATTCTACCACATCTGCCATGGAAACAATGGCGCGGGCTTCAAAACCGTACTTGTCTTTAATTTCATCTAAAGCACTCTTCTTGCCTTCCAGACCAACTTCCATGCGGTTTAAGGAAACCATGAGGCCAAGAATTTCTACATTTGCCGCACCCTTTACCTTTGGCACGGTTTCTTCCATGGATTTACCGGAAGTAGTAACATCTTCAATCATAATGACTCTGTCGCCGTCCTGCAGCTTGCTGCCAAGGAAGCTGCCCTTATCTGCACCATGGTCTTTTTCTTCTTTACGATCGGAGCAGTAGCGGATTTCCTTTCCGTACACTTCGCTGTAAGCAATTGCAGTTACAACGCTGATCGGAATGCCCTTGTAGGCCGGTCCGAATAATACATCGAAATCATCACCATAGTTATCGTGAATAGCCTTTGCATAATACTCACCGAGTCTCTTTAACTGGGAACCGGTAACATAGGCACCCGCATTCATGAAAAACGGAGACTTTCTGCCGCTTTTTAAAGTAAAATCACCAAACTTTAAAACCTTACTTTCTACCATAAAATCAATAAACTCTTTTTTGTAAGCTTCCATTTGTATATCCATCCTTCCGTGTTTTCTGAGAATATAGTAGCATAAATGTATGTAGTTTTCAACCAGGGAAATGCGAATTGTTTACTTCACTGGCACTGCAAACACGCCGTAAACCGTCATCGGCTTACTGCTGGCACTGGTAAAATAGCCCGTTACGTTCTCCAGTTTCACATTTTCTGTATTTAAAGTTTTCTGTAAATCCGCATAAGTAAACCGGATCATGTACGGATTACTGCTTACCTGACCGGCATACACTTTATGCCATACCGGTTGTAATACCATGTACGGCTCCGCTTCCGAATCAAAAATCAGCACAATATCGTAGTTCTCATTCAAATACGGTTTCCAGCCTTCCAGCCAGATATTACCCCAGGTGTCAATTTTGGTTCCTGCATTATCGCGGTAAATCTGCTTCCAGTCCGAAGTGACTCCAACCAAGTCCCAATTAAAGGCCGGCTGAACATATTCTTCATATGCCGGAAGATTACTCTCCTGTCCGTACACCTTCATGACCGCATTCAGCATCGGAACTGCGCTGTCAAACCAGGTACGGGTTTTCCGGTAAATCAGACCGTATGCCTCTCCGGTTCCGTTATAGGTTGCTCCGTTATCCCAGAAAACACAAGGAATTTTCGCGTCCTTCGCGCAGGTAAGAAAATGCGTTGCCCATCTGGCTCTGTCATCGTCGTTATTAAAGTCAGAGGCACCAAATTCGCCGATAATAATCGGCACATTTTTATCGGCAATAATCTTCTTTAAGTCACGGAACAGATTGGTAATGCTGGTTTCATAGTCCTCACCGTAGCCGCTCTTGCCCGGGAAGGAATGATTGGCATAACTTCCGGAATCCATGGCAAAGAAATACGGGAAATAAGCATGTACGGAAAGAGCAATATTTCCACCGTTTGCCGGCACCTCAATCGCTTTAATCGTAGCAATGTTGGAGGAGGCTGCATAGCCCGGAATCACCAGCAGGCGTTCTGCATTAGCTTTAGAACCCTGTCCGCGAACCGCACTCACGAATACCTGATTCAGCTTATTGATATAGCTCCAGGAGCCGGTGTCACCACCGCCCCATTCCACATCACCGCCAAGTCCGGTCTGTCTTGGTTCATTCATGCCTTCAAAAATCAGGTGCTGGTCATACTCTGCAAAGGTTTCTGCCACCTGTCCCCAGATATCCGCCAGCATGGCAGAAGTCTTGTTATAAGCAGCATCCGTAAACTGCGAAACATTTACCCAGTCCTCGTGGTGCACGTTCAAAATGATAAACATATCCAGTTCGTAGGCATAATCCACCGTCTGCTTTACGTAGTTCAGCCAGGCTTCATTGATGACGTACTTTTTCTGTGTGTTGTCGTATTTCACATGCTGATACCAGGTGGTCGGAATACGTACCGTATTAAATCCGGCCGCCTGAACAGCTTCAAACAGTTCCTTGCTCGGCTCAATATTTCCCCAGGCGGTGGCGGACTTTGCCGGCGCCGTGTCAAATTCTATGTTCGAACCAACGCTGTCCAATGTGTTACCGAGATTCCATCCCACAATCATCTGTGAGGTGATTTCAAATGCCGTCAGGCCGGTCAATGTATTTTTAGTTTCCGGAGCCTCCGGCGCTTTTGTCGTAACCGGTGTAGCCGTCGGCGCCGTGGTAGCCGTTGGCTTTGGTGTTGCCGTCGGTGCCGTAGTTGCCGTTGGCTTTGGTGTAGCCGTCGGTGCTACAGTTGCCGTTGGTTTTGGTGTGGCTGTTGGTGCCGTGGTTGCCGTTGGCTTTGGTGTAGCTGTCGGTGCTACTGTTGCCGTTGGCTTTGATGTAGCCGTTGGTGCTACAGTTGCCGTTGGTACCACGGTTGCTGTCGGCTCTACTGTTGCCGTCGGTGCTTCTGTCGGTGCCGTGGTTACCGTCACCTCCGGCGTTGTTGTCGGAGTTGGTGCCGGAGGAGTTTTTTCTTCCTTTTGGCAGCCGGTAAACATGGTCAAACTCACGATCAAACCTATCAAACTCAAACTTCTTTTCCACTGTTTCATGTTGTTTTCCCTTTCTCTTATCTTAGAACGTAAAGCAGGCGGACTTAAACAAGCCCGCCTCTGTTTTTATTTTACACAGCCGATTAACTCGTGAATATCTTCCACGCGAAACTTCTTCATGTAACTTTCAATTCCGTCAATAACTTCCAGTGTTGCATAAGGATTGTGGAAATTTGCGGTTCCTACGGAAACCATGGTCGCTCCGGCCATGATAAATTCCAGAGCATCCTCTGCTGTAGCAATACCGCCCATACCGATAATCGGAAGTTTTACGGCATTTGCCACCTGATATACCATGC
>JAZQJL010000339.1:0-2612 GCA_045541595.1 Lachnospiraceae bacterium
GGTTACTTAGACGGTTCCTTAACGGCAAATAATGCGCCAACCTGCAATCACCATGACCACGAAGACGGTGAGTGTAACTGTGCAGAACATCACGAGCATGAAGAGGGCGGTTGCCATTGCGGTGGCGGATGCTGCCACTAATAAAAGAATAAAAACGGTGCCACTACTAACGTGATTGTTAAATAGTGGCACCGCTTTTTATTACTTATTAAGTAATGATTTTAGGTGTGCGATTTCAGTCTGCGCGTCAACCAAGTTGGATTGAGTTTCAACTAATGCTGCTTGTGTTTCGGCTAATTCAGTCTGTTTTTCGGCTAATTCAGTTTGTGCATCGGCAAGTTTTTGTTTTGCTTTTTGGATGTCCTGTTCATAGGAAAGCCAGGTGCGTTCGCCCGCCAGTCTGGCCTCGTAAATGTATTGGATTCGAGAGTCGTCCATTATGGTTTGCATGGTTTTTGCTGCTTCTGCAATAGCAGGATTTTGATTTGCCAAAGCAATTACCTCCTCCCATGAGGTTGCCTTAAAAAAGGCCGCCCATTCGTCTAAATGCCAGAATTTATCGTCTGGTGTTGCCAGTTCTCTATAGCCTAATTGTAGCACAGAAAGGCGAAGCTTGTCACTATATATTTCATGTGTGATGTCACTGGCCAAATGGAATGTGTCATAAAACACAGGTTCCTTTTTAAAGAGTTTAAAATCGAGTATGCCAATGTGGATAGTTTGCCTCGCTTTTTCATAGGAATCGCCCTCGTTTAAGTCTCCGAAGGATTTGCAGAGATAGGTCAGAGAGCGTTCTCTCCAATAGGCGAAGGAAGCAACCTGCATCTCGATGTTGATAATGGTGTTGTCGTTTAACAGAACTTTCAAGTCCATAATAAATTTTTTGGAAAGAAGCTCCGGACCAAAAACAAGCGGACTACGGATGTCAATGGAAACAATATCGTCAGGATGCTTATGTAGGAGTGAGCAAAGCAGGCCTTTTAGGGCAATTTTGTTAGTACTGAATACAATGTGGAACAGAGCGTCATTTGTCATGCGGAAAGGAAGCTGACCATGTAATGTGTTAAGGGGAACCTCCGGGGTAAGTCCGCGTAGTTCGACAGCACTTGGCGGATTAGTAATGATTTGCTGCAATATAGAGTTTGATTCGTTTGTCATAGGCAATTTTCTCTTTCTTTTGCGATTGTTACATGTTTTTATGAAAACATGTACATAGATAATGAATTAGTTGCTACATAGGTTGGATTTTTAGCTGATACAGCGGATAACCGGATGGTTATTATTTGTTCATCGATGATATGGTAAGTGTAGCAGAAACAGTGAAAAAATCAAGTGTTTCCATAGATTTTCGGAGATATAAACAAAAATAAGATGTCATTTTATGCAAAGTACACAGATGGATTTTCCAACATGTTGTATATGCAAACATTTTGGCGAAAAATGGTAATGTATTGAAAAAAAGAAGCGAGTATGTATAATAAAAATGTAAGAAAAAATAACAAATACAAAGGGAGATGGCTATCATGAAAAAGATACTGGAAAACAAAAGACTTTATATTGAAGTAGAAGAACGCGGTAGCCAGTTGGTGCGTATTTTCGATAAAAACAATAATCGGGAGGTGCTGTGGAATGCGGACCCTGCATTCTGGCCAAAGCATTCTCCGCTGCTGTTTCCGATGATCGGAGCTTCCTATAACAAAAAATATCGTGTAAACGGTAAGGAATATGACATGCCAAATCATGGCTTTGCCTGGACTTCCGATTTTACCTTTATAAGTAAAGGGGAAGAACTGGCAGCCGTACTTACTTCTTCCGAAAAATCCAAAGAAAAGTATCCCTATGATTTTAAGGTGACGGTGGGGCATAAGCTGGATGGAAATAAAATTACTGTGTCCTGGAAGGTGGAGAATACAGGCAACGGCGAAATGCTGTACAGCATCGGTGCCCATCCTGCGTTTATGATGCCGGAGGGCAAAAAGACCAGTGACATGTATCTGGCTTTTCCGGGTAAAAAGGATTTGCCGTTTTACCGCATTGCAAAGAGCGGTTGCGCCTTAAAGGATGACGTGAAAACACTTTCTTTGGATGCGGATTCCTGCATAAAAATTACGGAAGATTTCTGGAACGAGGATGTGTATATTTTTGACCACCAGGAACTTTCGCAAGTGGCATTATATCACGAAGATAAAACTCCTTATGTGATTATTCACAGCGAAGGCTTCCCGTACTTTGGCGTGTGGACAAAGCCGGGAGCACCCTTTGTGTGTTTAGAGCCTTGGCAGGGGCGTTGTGATGCGGATGGATATACCGGAGAATTAAAGGATAAGGACGGTATCCTGAGACTGGATGCCGGAGAAAGTGAAGAATTCAGTTATATCATTGAAATTGCTTGACAAAAGGGAAAGAAAAAGATACAATGAGTTCTAGTTTTATAGGTTTAAAGCAATGACCTGAACCAGTAAGTTTATGGAGCTTTTCAGAGAGTCTGCGGTTGGTGTGAGCAGACAGGCAAAGTTTACCGAACTCATCATGTGGCACCGGGGCAGAAGGGGCGTAAGCCTTGTGTAGGTTCCGGCGGGTGTTCCCGTTACAGAATGCAAAGTGCCTGAGTA
>JAZQJL010000340.1:0-9490 GCA_045541595.1 Lachnospiraceae bacterium
AATGCCGAAGAGTGGAAGAAGTATGATGCGAACGGCATCAAGGGTGTGAGAGAAACCTCCACCATGCCTGGTAGTGCCGGTTCCAGCTGGTATTACATGAGATATATTGATCCTCAGAACGATAAGGAATTTGCGGACCAGAAACTCCTTGAGCACTGGCTTCCGGTTGACTTATATATTGGTGGTCCGGAGCATGCGGTAGGTCACTTAATGTACTCCCGTATCTGGAACCGCTACCTCTATGACAAGGGCTTATCTCCTGTGAAGGAGCCATTCAAGAAGCTGGTTCACCAGGGTATGATTCTTGGTGCCAACGGTATCAAGATGGGTAAGAGATTCCCTGAATTTGTAGTAAATCCAAGTGATGTTGTTCGTGACTTTGGTGCAGATACCTTAAGACTTTATGAAATGTTCATGGGACCTCTGGAAGTTTCCAAACCATGGAGCGACAGCGGCGTAGAAGGCGCAAGAAAGTTCATTAACCGTGTATGGAACTTTATCACAACAGAAGGCAACATTGTAGAGGAAAATGATGGTACACTGGATAAGGTTTACCACCAGACAGTAAAGAAGGTGACTTCCGACTTCGAGCAGTTAGGTTTTAACACTGCCATCAGCCAGATGATGATTTTCATGAATGCTGCTTACAAAGCAGGCAAGTGTCCGAAGGAGTACGCAGAAGGCTTTGTAAAGATGTTCTCCTGTATCTGCCCTCATGTGGGTGAAGAACTGTGGCAGGAATTAGGTCATGACACCACCATCGCTTACGAGGCATGGCCAACCTACGATGAAGCAATGCTCGTAGAAAACACCGTAGAAATCGGGGTACAGGTCAATGGTAAGGTAAGAGGCGTTGTGGAAATCGGCGTGGACGAAGAAAACGACTCCGCTCTTGCTAAGGCAAAAGAAGTTCCTGGCGTAAAGGCAGCGGTAGAAGGAAAGACCGTAGTGAAGGAAATTTACGTAAAGGGCAAGATTATTAATATTGTTGTAAAATAAAATTAGTGTTTATTAAATAGCTTTTAGAAAATATAGTTTCCGGTGTTGGCGCAGAAGGATGCTGGCTGGCCTTGAAATTATAACGTGAACTACTGGAATAAATTTCAGATGAGTGGTATACTATAGCGCAGAGAGGAGATACCTTTCTGCGCTATAGTTGTTTTATAAAAGGAATGAGAAGTATGCACAGTCTATTAATTTATAATCCGGTATCAGGAAAAAAAGAAGCAAGAGCCGAGCGGTTGGGACGTATTGTGTCCGGCTTGTCGGAGCAGGGGCAAGAAGTTACCATATATCAGACTCAGGGAAAGGGCGATGCAGAAAAATATTTGATGGAACGCTACAAAGAGGGATATGACCGCATTGTCTGTTGCGGAGGAGACGGAACACTGCACGAGGTAATCAATGGCATCATTCGGACCGGTATTACATCTCCTATCGGATATATTCCTATGGGGTCTACGAATGACTATGCCAAAAATCTGGGTATCACTAAGAATACGGCTATGAAGTGCCTGAAAGAGGGTACACCGGGAAACATTGATATTGGTTGCCTTAATGGAGAATATTTCAACTATGTGGCGGCATTTGGCGCATTTACCAACGTCTCCTTTGCCACACCGCAGGAATGGAAGAATAATTTTGGCTATTTTGCCTATCTTCTGGAGGGGATTAAGCAGTTAACAGATATTTCGCCAAAGAAAATCCGATTCTCGGCAGATGGAGGAGCGTGGCAGGAAAGTGAAGTAATTCTCGGAATGATTACCAATTCCTTTTCAGTTGGCGGAATGAAGAATTTTAATCAGAATCAGGTGCGCCTGGATGATGGGAAGTTTGAGTATCTATTTATAAAATACCCGAAAAACATTTTGGAACTGCAGGCAGCAATGACCTCATTGCTGAATGGAAAGATTGATGATCGCTATATTTATTACGGGCAGTTTTCTGTATTACGGTTGGAATCAGAAGCACTGGAATGGACTCTGGATGGAGAAAACGGTGGAATTACCGATGCAACGGTGATTAAAACCTGTCCGGGAGTAGTTAAAATAATACATTAAATGAATAACACCTCAGAAAACTGTCGTTGCAAACGGTTCTGTGAGGTGTTATTATTTTGGATATAAAATTGTTATTTTTTCAGTAACTGATACAGCATTGGCTCGGCATTTAACAGTGCCAGCGTAGGCTGTAATTCTTCCAGGTTCTTCTTGAGCATTTCAGCATTCGGCTTTTGTTTTCTCACTGCACGAAGCAATATATTCTTTGGGGTATGTTCCATATCGATAAATTCTAAAATTTGGGTCTGGTAGCCGGCAGCCTCCAACAGGTTTCCGCGGATGGCATCGGTAAACAGGGCAGCAGTGCGCTCTTTAATAAGACCGTATTTTAAGAGAGGAGAAAGCTTCTCATTTTTGAGCTGTTTATTCAGTTCGTGCTGGCAACAGGGCACGCTTAAGATGACGGAAGCATCCCAACTGATGGCCTTTGCCAATGCAAAGTCGGTGGCGGTGTCACAGGCGTGCAGGGTGACCACCATGTCCACCTGATTCATACCTTCATAATCCGCAATATCGCCGTGAAGGAAGGTGAGCTCGGAATAGCCTAACTTTTCTGCCAGACGGTTACAGTTTGCAATAACGTCTTTCTTTAAGTCCAGACCGAGGATGCGTACATCCCGGCCGTGAAGCACCTTTAAAAAGTGATAAATGGCAAAGGTGAGATAAGACTTACCGCAGCCGAAATCCAAAATGGTGATGGTACGGTCCTGTGGAAGAGACGGTAGGATATCCTGGATAAATTCCAAAAAACGATTAATCTGTCGGAATTTATCGTACTTTGCTTTGGTGACGGCTCCCTCTTTGGTCATGACGCCAAGTTCTACCAAAAACGGCACAGGGGTACCTTCGTTTAAAATGTAGTTTTTGGCGCGGTTGTGAGACAGAGGAAGCTTTGGCAGGGAGTCATGCTTTGCTTTTTTACGAAGAACGGAAACAGCTCCTTTCTTACTGACAAGAATCTGTACATCTTCCCCCTGCAGGTGTAACTGAGCCTGGCGGAAGCGGTTTTCGAAGTAGGACGGAAACAGCTCCTGTAATTCCTTCAAAGAAACGTTTTTATGAAAGGCCTGGGTTTTTGTAAACTCCTCAATTTGATAGTGAACCTTACCTTTTAACTCCATAGGACGGATTTTGATTTTTACTAAAGATTCGGTTTTTTCCGGATTACTGATTGTAATATCTGTCAGCTTGTCTGTGATGAGAGACTGTAAATCAGTTATGGTTTTGGTTTCCATAGGTTTCTCCTTATTTTATACATCTTGTGGTTTTATTTTAACAGAGTTCCATAAAAAAAGATAGATTTTTTGAAAAAAAGTATTGACATAGTTTACTTTATGAACTATTATGGGTTCAGATATTTTAGTTAAAAAAATTTAAGTAAAATATCTGAAACATTTGTAACAAAATTGTAACAATTAAAAAAGGAGAATAACAAAATGACATTCGAAAAGGTAAAAGAAATTATTGTGGACACATTAAGCTGTGACGAAGACAAGGTAACATTAGAGGCTTCTTTAACAGAAGATTTAGGTGCAGATTCCCTGGATGCCGTAGAATTAAACATGGCACTGGAAGAAGCATTCGAAATCAGCATTCCGGATGAAGAACTTGCTAACTTCAAGGCGGTAAAGGATATCGTTACATACATCGAAAACAACAAGTAATTATATATCGGTGCAGCTGCTATTTCAGGGCGGTCTGCACCGTTTTTCGCGAGAATGCAGAAAAAATGGGGAAAATTCTCTGCCGCATGAGCAGGCGGGCATTTTCCTCCGGAAAACAAGGAGAATTAAATGAATGCAATACAAATTATAGCAACAGGAAAGGCAATCCCTAAAAAGCTGGTGACAAACGATGATATGAGTAAAATCGTAGACACCAGTGATGAATGGATTTCCACCAGAACCGGCATTAAAGAACGGCATTTCTGTGACGGTGAAAAGAACTGGGAATTGGCATTCCGGGCTGCAACAGAAGCCCTTGCAAAAGGCGGAATTGAAAAAGAACAGATTGGTGCAATTGTGGTGGGAACAGGTACTCCGGACTATTTTATGCCATCTACCGCATGCATCCTTCAGGAAAAAATGGGACTTCCATCCGACATCCCCGCATTTGATATTAATGCGGCATGCTCCGGATTTATATATGCACTCAGAGTAGCGGGTTCTTTACTTCAGGACGAAGAAAGACCATATGCGTTGGTTATCGGTAGCGAACAGCTTTCCACCAGGGCCGATATGACAGACCGCACCACCTGTGTTCTGTTTGGTGACGGTGCCGGTGCGGTAGTGATTAAGCGCAATCCGGAAAAGGAATTTCACGGTGTCTGGGGTACAGAAGGAAATGTAGAGGCTTTGGGATGTCCGAGCCATATTATCGGGAATCCTTATATTTATATGGATGGCCAGACGGTATTCCGTTTTGCAACCCAGTACATGGCAAACGCAGTAAAAAAAGTATTAGAAAAAGCAGAACTTACGGTGGACGATATCGACTATGTAGTCTGCCATCAGGCCAACGAGCGTATTATTGATTTTGTCAGAAAACAGTTCAAGGCTCCGGCAGAAAAGTTCTTTAAGAATATACATAAGTACGGTAACACATCGGCAGCAAGCATTCCGATTGCTTTAACAGAGATGGATGAGCAGGGAATGTTAACTGCCGGTAAAAAGGTAATCATTGTAGGATTCGGTGCAGGCTTCACTTGGGGAAGCATGTTACTTGAGTTTTAATGGAGGTCAGTATGAGAATTGATAAAAAATTAGGAATCCGCTACCCGTTGATTCAGGGCGGCATGGCAAACATTGCCACCGGTGAATTCGCGGCGGCAGTTTCCAATGCAGGCGCCCTGGGACTTATCGGTGCCGGCGGCTGGACGGTGGAGCAGGTGGAAGAGCAGATCGCCATTTGCAAGAAGTTAACCGACAAGCCGTTTGGTGTGAATCTGATGTTAATGAATCCGCAGGCTCCGCAGATTGCAGATTTATTAGCCCATGAAAAGATTGCGGTAATTACCACAGGTGCCGGTAATCCGGCTCCGTATATGGCAGCCTGGAAAGAAAACGGTAGTCTGGTTATGCCGGTTATGACAAGTACGTTAATTGCAAAGAGATTAGAGGCAGCCGGTGCAGACTACATTATTGCAGAAGGCACGGAAAGCGGCGGCCATGTGGGTGAGATGACTACGATGGCGATGATTCCCCAGATGGTGGATGCACTTCATATCCCGGTGATTGCAGCCGGCGGTATTGCTGACGGCAGACAGGTTCTGGCGGCGTTTGCCCTGGGTGCCAGCGGCGTTCAGGTGGGCACCTGCCTCCTTGCCAGCAAAGAATGTCCGATTCACGAGAACTATAAGGAAGCGGTATTGAAGGCAAAGGATAACGACACTGTTGTTACCGGCCGTATCGGCGGTACGCCGGTCCGCATCCTAAAGAACCAGATGGCAAGAGAATATGTAAAGCGTGAAAAAGAAGGCGCTGACAAGATGGAGCTGGAAAACTTTACGCTTGGTTCCCTTAGAAGAGCAGTGTTTGACGGCGATACCAAGACCGGTTCCCTGATGGCAGGTCAGGTGTCCGGCCAGTTAAAGGAAATCCGCAGCCTGGAAGAGATTTTTGAAGATATGTTTACAGGTGCAAAGAAGACCTACGATCTGCTTTTGGCAGATTTTCAATAGGTGTGGGAGAACAGGAGAATAACAAAGATGAGTATAGCATTTTTATATGCAGGTCAGGGCAGCCAGAAGGCAGGCATGGGTAAGGACTTCTATGAAAATTGTCCGGAATTTGCCGAAATTTTAGATGCCGTAAACCTGGATTTTGATATAAAAGATTTAATGTTTAACGGTCCGGAAGAGCAGTTATCCCAGACCAGATACACCCAGCCTTGTATGGCGGCATTTGCGGCCGGTGTGACAGCCCTTCTTAAGAAAGAAGGCGTGGAACCGGATTATGTTGCAGGATTAAGCCTTGGCGAATACAGCGCTCTGCATGCGGCCGGTGTGTTTGATGCAAAGACGTTGGTGGAACTGGTAGCGTTCCGCGGCAAGGCGATGGAAGATGCGGCAAAGGGAATTGAATGCAAGATGAGCGCCGTGATGGGCATGGAGAGCAGGGTGTTGCAGGAAATCTGCGAAAAGGCCTGCGAGCAGACCGGAAAGTATGTAACCGTGTCCAACTTCAACTGCACCGGACAGTATGTAGTCTGTGGTGAGGAAGAGGCTGTGGCGGCGGCAGAGGCTCTTGCCAAGGAAGCAGGTGCAAAGCGCTGCATGCCGTTAAAGGTCAGCGGTCCGTTCCACACAAAATTTATGCAGCCGGCAGGGGAAGCATTAAAGAATAAATTTGAAGAAATTACCTTTGCCAACATGCAGGTGCCGGTGATTTTCAATACCGTAGCACAGGAACTTCCTGCAGACAAGACCATTCCGGAGCTTCTGGTACAGCAGGTACAGAGCAGCATCTACATGGAGGACACCATTAAGCTGTTGGAAGCAAAGGGTGTAGACACTATTGTGGAAATTGGTCCGGGCAAGGTTCTGGCAGGATTTGTAAAGAGAACTGCCACAGGCATGACTTCCTATTCCATTGAGGATATGGATAGTCTGAATGCAGCGCTGGCGGCATTAAAAGGAGAATAACAGATGGATTTAACAGGAAGATGCGCTCTGGTAACAGGAGCAAGCAGAGGTATCGGAAGAGCCATTGCAGTGGCTTTGGCAAAGGCCGGTGCGGATGTGGCAATCAACTACTCCGGCAACGAGGAAGCGGCAAAGCAGACAGAGGAATTTTGTGCGGAATATGGCGTAAAAACGTTGGTAATCAAGGCAGATGTTTCTGATGCAGAAAGCTGCAAGGCGATGGTTGACCGGGTAAAAGAAAGCTTTGGAAAGATTGATATTTTGGTAAATAATGCGGGTATCACCAGGGATAAGCTGATGATTGGTATGAGCGAGGCAGATTTCATGGATGTAATCAATACCAACCTGAAAGGTTCCTTCCTCTGCATGCAGCTGGTTTCCAAACTGATGATTAAGCAGAGATACGGAAGAATCATTAACTTAAGCAGTGTGGTGGGCTTACACGGAAATGCCGGACAGGTAAACTACGCAGCCAGCAAGGCCGGCGTCATCGGTATGACAAAATCCGCAGCAAAGGAACTGGCATCCCGTAACATTACGGTCAATGCAGTGGCTCCGGGTATGATTGAAACAGATATGACAGCAGTGATTCCGGAAAAAGCAAAGGAAGCCATGATGGCAAGCATTCCGGCAGGCAGAGCCGGTAAGCCGGAAGATATTGCAAACGTGGTAGCTTTCCTTGCATCGGAGGAAGCTTCTTATATGACCGGTCAGGTCGTTAGCGTGGATGGAGGAATGAGCATATGAGACGAGTTGTGATTACAGGACTTGGTGCAGTGACACCAATCGGAAATACAGTGCCGGAAACATGGGAAAATGTAAAGGCAGGCAAGTGTGGGATTGCACCAATTACCCACTTTGATACCACAGACCGTAAGGTAAAGGTGGCAGGCGAGGTAAAGAACCTTGACTTAGAAAGTTACATTGATAAAAAGGAACTCCGTAAAATGGATAAGTTTACTGCCTACGGCATTATTGCTGCAAGAGAGGCAGTACAGGATGCAGCCATTTCTTTTGAGGCAGATTCTGACCGTTGCGGCGCAATTATTTCCAGCGGTATCGGCGGCCTGGAAACAATTGCGGAAGGACAGGATGCCGGCAGAGCAAAGGGATTTGACCGGGTCACCCCATATTTTATCCCATCCTGCATCGGTAATATGGCAGCAGGAAGAATTGCCATTGAACATGGTCTGCGCGGTATGTGCAGCAATGTGGTGACTGCCTGTGCCAGCGGTACAAATGCAGTAGGCGACGGTTTCAGACATATCCGTGACGGTTATGCGGAAGTGATGCTTTGCGGCGGTGCGGAAGCAAGTATTACCGAACTGGGCGTAGGCGCGTTCACTTCTTTGAATGCCCTGTCCAGAGCAGAGGATCCGATGCGTGCATCCATCCCGTTTGATAAGGAACGCAGCGGCTTTGTTATGGGCGAAGGTGCGGCTGTTCTTGTATTGGAAGAGTTGGAGCATGCCCTGGCAAGAGGTGCTAAGATTTACGGCGAGGTGGTAGGTTACGGTACCAATTGCGATGCACATCACATCACTGCTCCGTTAGAGGACGGCAGCGGTGCGGCAAAGTGCATGCAGCAGGCAATGAAGGACGGTAATGTGGAACCTGCGCAGATTCAGTATATCAACGCCCACGGAACATCCACCCCGTTAAATGATAAGGGTGAAACAAGAGCAGTGAAGCTTGCTTTTGGTGACCATGCAAAGAATCTGATGATGAGTTCCACAAAGTCCATGACAGGACATCTGCTTGGTGCCAGTGGCGCAGTGGAAGCAATTGTCACCACCTTGGCAGTACAGAATGATTATGCACCGGCAACCATCAATTATCAGGTGCCGGATGAGGAGTGCGATTTAGATATCGTTCCGAACGAAGGAAGAAATGTAAAGATTGAATACGCCATGTCCAATTCTTTGGGCTTTGGCGGACATAATGCAACCATCATTATAAAAAAGTACAAGTAGGAGGAGTATCATGCAGTTAAATTCCAATGAAATTCAGCAGATTCTGCCACATCGTTACCCGTTTTTACTGGTAGACAGAATTGTGGAGATGGAACCGGGAAAGAGCGCCAAGGGTATCAAGTGCGTATCCGCAAATGAGATGCAGTTTATGGGACATTTTCCACAGTTGCATGTTATGCCGGGAGTACTGATTATTGAGGCATTGGCACAGACCGGTGCGGTGGCATTGCTTTGCGAGGAAGAAAACAAGGGTAAAATTGCTTTCTTTGGCGGCATTAAAAATGCCAGATTCCGTAAGCAGGTAGTGCCTGGTGATGTTTTGGAACTTTCCTGTGAAATTATTTCCAGAAGAGGACCGGTAGGTATCGGTAAGGCAACTGCCACGGTAGACGGTAAGGTTGCAGTAACGGCCGAACTGACTTTTGCAATACAGTAAGACTAGTTGTAACAAGGAAACAACCGATTTAAGAAATGGTGGTAATAGAATGATAGAGGAAGCGTTTATTAAGGTGTATACAAAATTTAAATTACATTTTTATAAATCATTATTTGAAAAAATTCAGCAAAGGGAAACGTCCCTGACTACGGTAGAAACTTATTGCATTGAGATTATTCATGCCATGGGAACCCCTACCATCGGTGAATTTGCTTCTTTTATTCAGATTTCTTCGCCGAATGCTGCATATAAGGTAAATTCCCTGATTAAAAAGGGGTATGTACGGAAGGTGCAGTCTGAGGATGACAAGAGAGAATATTATCTGGAAGTAACAGATAAATATTATGAGTATTATAACATGAATTCAGTTTATGTGAAG
>JAZQJL010000341.1:0-5802 GCA_045541595.1 Lachnospiraceae bacterium
ACAGCTCCGAATCATAAAAGAGGAACAGGAGAAAAACCGTATCAGCAGAGCCCAAAGCTTCTTGCTTCCTTCGGAAGAAGTGTCAAAGACAGAAAGTACAAAACCGGAGCTAAAGCGTAATTTCTTTGGTGGTTTTTCCAAAACTTCACCTGCCGGAAAGGAAGAACATACTGCGATAAATGATGGTTCTACAGTTGTAGATGGCACTGCGATGAAAGAACTTTCTGCTTTGGATAAAGAAACGGAAGAACTAATTTATACAGGAAATTTCCAGCCGTCTAAAGATACGGTGGATACAGTAAACAGTATTTATGAAGAAGAGCTTCGCAAGAAATTTGACCGGGCGGAGCAGCGTTCTGCTGTCCGTGAGGTTACTCCTGTCAGAGAGATAACGCCAATCAGGAATACTCCGGTACAGGAACCAAAGCAGTTTGAAGAGCCGTTTGAACCGAGCTTTTCCGAACAGGCCCTGCAGGATAAGCGTCAGCCGGAAAGTCCGGTGGCAAAAGAGGCGTTTTCCCATGCAGCTTACGGTGTGCCGGCAAAGAAAACTCCGGCGGAAGAGAAGAAAGAGCTGGAGGAAATCAAGGCGGCCAACAAGGCAACGGCAGAAGATATTTCCAAAGTGGCGGAAGAAGCGCAAGTTTCCCAGGAAGAAAAAATTCCGGAGTATCAGTTCCCGCCAATCGAGCTTTTATCCCGTCCAATGGCAAAAAGCAAAGGTAACGCCGAGGAAGAACTTCAGCAGACGGCAGATAAGTTAAAGAGTACGCTGGAAAGCTTCGGTGTCCGCGTTACCATTAACAATGTGAGCCGCGGACCGGCGGTAACCCGTTATGAACTTCAGCCGGAGCAGGGTGTCAAGGTAAGTAAAATTACCGGTCTGGCAGATGATATTAAGTTAAATCTTGCAGCGGCCGACGTGCGTATTGAAGCTCCGATTCCGGGTAAAGCCGCGGTTGGTATTGAGGTTCCGAATAAAGAAAATACGGCAGTACTGCTTCGGGAGCTGATTGAGTCTCCAGAGTTCGTAAATCACGGTTCCAATATTGCATTTACTGTAGGTAAAGACATAGGCGGACAAAATATCGTGGCAGACATCGGCAAGATGCCTCACCTTTTGATTGCCGGTTCCACCGGTTCCGGTAAGTCGGTATGTATTAACACAATTATTATGAGTATTTTATATAAGGCTCATCCAAATGATGTCAAACTTATCATGGTAGACCCGAAGGTGGTGGAACTTAGTGTTTATAACGGTATTCCGCACTTGCTTATTCCGGTGGTGACCGACCCGAAAAAGGCATCGGCAGCGCTTAACTGGGCAGTGACGGAAATGCTTGACCGTTACGATAAGTTTGCTGCACTGGGAGTCCGTGACTTAAAGGGCTACAATGAGCGGGTAGAAGAAGCGGCCAAGGAAGGACATGCGGATGAAAAATTCCCGAAACTTCCGCAGATTGTTATTATTGTCGACGAGTTAGCCGACCTGATGATGGTGGCTCCGGGAGAAGTGGAAGACGCGATTTGCCGTCTGGCACAGATGGCCCGTGCAGCAGGACTTCATTTAATTCTGGCAACCCAGCGTCCTTCCGTAAACGTTATTACAGGTTTAATTAAGGCTAATGTACCGTCCAGAGTTGCCTTTGCCGTATCTTCCGGTATTGATTCGAGAACCATTCTTGATTCTGTCGGTGCGGAAAAATTACTTGGTAAAGGCGATATGTTATTCTTCCCGTCCGGATATCCAAAGCCGGTGCGTATCCAGGGTGCCTTTGTTTCCGATAAAGAAGTCAGCCATGTGGTGGAATTCTTAAAGGGACAGAACCCGGGCGTTATCGGATACAACGAAGAGATTACAAAGAAAATTGCCAGTGGAGTTGCAGCAGAAAGTGCAGGAGGAACTGCATCTGCAGCAGGCAATGACAACGGCAAAGATGAATATTTCGCAGAAGCCGGACGTTTTATTATTGAAAAGGATAAAGCTTCCATCGGTATGCTGCAACGAGTATATAAAATTGGATTTAACCGTGCGGCAAGAATTATGGATCAGTTGTCGGAAGCCGGAGTGGTAGGACCGGAAGAGGGTACAAAACCACGTAAAATTCTGATGACCATGGAAGAATTTGAAAACTATCTGTCCGGGGGACAGTAAATTGCTTGAGTTTTTGAACATAGTCTGCTATACTACATGTAGAATAAAAGGGAACACCTAAGTACGAAATGGAGGATTCTGATGAAAACAGACATTCAAATTGCACAGGAAGCCACATTAAAGCCGATTAAGGAGGTAGCAGCGCTCCTTGACATTTGTGAGGATGACTTGGAACTTTACGGAAAGTACAAGGCAAAGATTTCAGAAGAGTTAATGGAAAAAAACAAAAGCAATCCGGACGGAAAGCTTGTTTTGGTAACTGCAATTAATCCGACTCCGGCGGGAGAAGGTAAAACCACCACCTCGATTGGTATTGGTGAGGCCTTCGGCCGTCTTGGCAAAAAAGCGGTGCTTGCGTTAAGAGAGCCATCGCTTGGTCCTTGTTTTGGTGTAAAGGGAGGCGCCTCCGGCGGCGGTTATGCCCAGGTTGTTCCTATGGAAGATTTGAACCTGCATTTTACCGGAGATTTCCATGCCATTACTTCTGCCAATAATTTATTGGCGGCGATGTTAGATAATCACATGTTCCAGGGAAATGCCCTGAATATTGATCCTAAGCAGGTAGTGTGGAAGAGATGTCTCGATATGAATGACCGTGCCCTCAGAAATATTACCATTGGCCTTGGTAAAAAATCTGACGGTGTAGTAAGAGAGGATCACTTTGCAATTACGGTTGCCACAGAAATTATGGCGATTTTATGTCTGGCGGCAGATATGGACGATTTAAAGGAACGTCTGTCCAAAATTATTGTGGCCTATACCTATTCCGGAGAACCGGTTACGGCAAAGGATTTAAATGCAGTTGGTTCCATGGCGGCACTGTTAAAGGATGCCATGCAGCCAAATCTGATTCAGACACTGGAACATACTCCGGCGCTGGTTCACGGCGGTCCGTTTGCCAATATTGCCCACGGATGTAACAGTATCCGGGCAACCAAAGCAGCTCTCAAGCTGGCAGATTATGTTATTACAGAGGCAGGCTTCGGTGCCGACCTCGGTGCAGAAAAATTCTTTGATATTAAGTGCCGTATGGCAGGTCTTAAGCCGGATGCGGTCGTTCTTGTGGCTACGGTGCGTGCATTAAAATATAACGGTGGTGTACCAAAGGCAGAGCTGGCGACAGAGAACTTAGATGCTTTAAAGTCCGGTATCGTAAACCTGGAAAAACACATCGAAAACCTGCAGAAATACGGAGTTCCGGTTATTGTGACCCTGAACCGCTTTATGACAGATACCGATGCGGAACTTCAGTTTGTAAAAGAGTTCTGCGAAGAACGAGGCTGTACCTTTGCTCTTTCCGAAGTATGGGAAAAGGGCGGCGAAGGCGGCATCGAACTGGCAAATTGCATTTTAGATACCCTGGAAACCAAGAAATCCGATTTCCGTGTACTTTATGAAGATGAATTAAGCCTTACCGAAAAAATCGAAAAGGTAGCCACCGAAATCTACGGTGCAGCTTCCGTAACCTATGATCCGGCCGCATTAAAGGCTATCAAAAAGTTAGAAGAGCTTGGCTTTTCCAATGTTCCGGTATGTCTGGCGAAGAATCAGTATTCCCTGTCGGATGATCCGAAACTTCTTGGAAGACCGGAGGGCTTTAACATCAATATCCGTGAAGCATACATCAATGCCGGTGCCGGCTTCCTGGTAGCAATTACCGGCACCATTATCCAAATGCCGGGACTTCCGAGAGTCCCTGCAGCAGAGGCCATTGACGTGGTGGATGGCAACATTACCGGATTATTCTAAGAAAAGGACAAAAAAACATGGATACGTTACGTTTAGGTGTAAGAGGGCACGATATGCCCAAGGCACCCTTTGATGAACTGGTAAAAAGTATTTCCGATGCAGGTTTTTGCTGCACACAGCTGGCGTTAGCAAAGGCAATCCGGGACTTTAATATCGGCAATGAGGCAATGACCTTTGGCATGGCAGACTATATGAAAAAGATTTTCGAGCAAAACAAGGTGTCTGTCAGCGTGCTCGGTTGTTATAAAAATCTGGCGAACCCGGATGCGGCGCAGCTAAAAAAGATTATGGATTCCTATATGCATCATATCCGTTTTGCTAAGTTTTTGGAGTGCGGTATGGTGGGAACGGAAACCGGAGCAGTAAATACAGAGTATAAATATACTCCGGAAAATCATACGGACGAGGCCCTGCATATTTTTATCGAAAATTTAAAACGAATTGTGGAATATGCAGAAAAAATGGGTGTTTGCATCGGTATTGAGCCGGTATATAAACACATTATGTGTAATGTGGAGCGCACAAGAAAGGTTCTGGATGCGGTAAATTCGCCAAACTTAAGGGTAATTCTCGACCCAATCAATCTTTTAAATGCTGACAACGAAAAGCAGCATGAAAAAATCGTAGAAGAAGCATTTGATGTGTTGGGCAACGAGATTGATGCGATTCACATTAAAGATTATGTGATAAAAGACGGAGCTATTGTTTATGAAAAAGTCACCGTAGGGGAAGGAAATTTCAATATTCCTCATTTCCTCGGCATTTTAAAGGAAAAGAAGCCGTTTATCAATGTGCTGTTGGAGGCTTCTACCCCGGAAAATGTAAAGGCGTCCTGTGACTACATCCGCGGATGCTATGACTTGGCTTAAATAGGGCAGTCGCACTTAGAAGTAACATGAGTTATATCCACGTCAACCAGAATAATATCAAAGCCGATGCGGCAGACACAGCGCCAGGGAATGATATATTCCTGGTCCCGGCCTAAGATTCCCCATATTTTACATGGTCCGGGAATAATAAGACGTTCAATACATCCGGTTTTTAAGTTGAATTCGATATCACCTACAAAACCGATGCGCTCTCCATCCCGTAGATTGATTACTTCCTTTTGACGGAGGTTGCAAATCCGGATGGAGTCTTCCAGACAATCATTTCGCATAAGATTACCTCAAAAAGCGGGTTTAGTATAATTTATGCGGAACCAATAAAGTACAGAAGAGTAAATAGGAGGATTAATATGAAGTGTCCGTTTTGTGGAAAAGAAAACACAAGAGTAATTGATTCCAGACCGGCGGATGATGGTTCTTCCATCCGCAGAAGACGTCAGTGTGACGAGTGTTCCAAGCGATTTACGACCTATGAAAAGGTAGAGGCTATTCCGTTAGTCGTTATCAAAAAGGACAATAACAGAGAGTCCTATGACCGTTCCAAGGTAGAAGCCGGTGTATACCGTTCCTGCCATAAGCGCCCAATTTCTGTGGACCAGATTAACAATCTGGTGGATGAGGTGGAAACTGCGGTATTCAATATGGAAGAAAAAGAAATTCCAAGCAGCATCATCGGTCAGCTTGTAATGGAAAAGCTTCGTGATCTGGATCCGGTTGCGTATGTAAGATTTGCTTCTGTATATCGTGAATTCAAAGATGTGAATACATTTATGGATGAACTGAAAAAAATTTTGAAATAGATTGGGTGAGATAACTATATATGAGAACATACAAACTGACAATTTCCTATGATGGAAGCAGATATCAGGGGTGGCAGCGTCAGGCAACGACTGACAATACAATCCAGTTTGTTCTGGAATGGAGTATTGGAAAGTTAGTAGGGTATCGTGTGCAGGTGGATGGCTCCGGCAGAACAGATGCAGGGGTTCATGCACGTGGACAGGTTGCCAG
>JAZQJL010000342.1:0-5137 GCA_045541595.1 Lachnospiraceae bacterium
CCAGCTGACAGCTTTCTACCTGACCAGGTAAAATGTACTTACAGATAGTTCTGTGGTTTGCATCGGCCAAACAACCAAGCTCAACCTTATTTTCATCCTTAACAATAACAACACCCTCTGCAGGTTCTCCTTCCGGCTTAATCAGAACGGTTGGATAAGACTTGTGGGCAGGTGCACTGTTTAAATAGAACTTAGCAGGATTTTCTGCATTCACGCTTGCAAAGGAAATATCCTTAGCACCCATACCGATGTACATGCCTTCTTTATATGCCACGTTATATTCTTTGCCGTCAATGGTAATAACGCCGGCACCACCAATGTTGATGACACCCATTTCTCTTCTCTGAAGGAAATAGTCCGCACGAAGTTCATCGCCTGCGGTAAGAACCAACGTTTCCTTTACAGGCACTGCGGAACCGGTAATGATTCTGTCGATATGGCTGTATACTAACTTAATTACATCTTTCTGGAATAAATCATCGATTAAAAACTCCTCACGAAGTCTGTCGGTGGTATAATGCTTTACATCCTTTGGGGAAGCTGCTGTTCTAAGTTCCATAACTATGTACCTCTTTCTTTATTATTTATGAAGCATGAGCCGTGGTTGCCCACGGCTCAGAAAAATCTTATTTATTTCGAACTAGCGTTGTACTCTACCGGAGCCGTCGCCACCAACAAGACCGTCAACATCGCTTCTGGAAACGAGGTTGAAGTCACCAGGGATGGTGTGCTTTAATGCGGAAGCAGCTACACCAAATTCAAGAGCATCCTTGAAGTTCTTGCCATCAAGGAAACCGCAGATAGTACCACCTGCGAAGGAGTCACCGCCACCTACACGGTCAACGATAGGAGAAATTCTGTACTCTCTGGAGTGATAGAATTCCTTTGTATCTCTGGAGTAGATGCAAGCGGACCAACCGTTATCGGAAGCACTGTGGCTTACACGTAAGGAGCTGATAACATACTCGAAGTTGAACTTTTCAACCATCTGCTCGAAAATATCCTTGTAACCTGCCAGCTCTAAATCACCGCTTGTTACGTCTGTATTACCCGGCTTGAAGCCAAGAACTTTTTCTGCGTCTTCTTCGTTACCGATACAAACGTCAACATACTGCATTAAGTTGGACATAACCTTCTGAGCCTTTTCGGAAGACCATAACTTCTTACGGAAGTTTAAGTCTACGGAAACCTTAACGCCTGCCTTCTTTGCTGCCTTTAAAGCAACTTCGGTAAGCTCTGCTGCTGCGTCGGAAACTGCAGGTGTGATACCTGTAAAGTGGAACCAGTCAGCGCCTTCAAAAATCTTATCAAAATCAAAATCTTCTGCTGTAGCAGTAGAAATGGAGGAATGAGCTCTGTCGTAAACTACGTTGGATGCTCTCATAGCTGCGCCGGTCTCTAAGAAATAGATACCAAGTCTTTCGCCGCCGTATGCGTTGTTCTGTGTGCCAACGTTCATCTTTCTTAACGCTGCAACTGCACACTCACCGATTGGGTTCTTTGGAACCTTTGTTACGAATTCTGCATCATGACCATAGTTTGCAAGAGAAACTGCTACGTTAGCTTCGCCACCGCCATAGCATACGTCAAACTCGTCTGCCTGGATGAACTTTTCATTACCAGGTGTGGATAATCTTAACATGATTTCGCCCATTGTTACTACTTTTGCCATTGTTTTAATCTCCTTTTTAATATAAAAATTTGTTTAAACAAGCTATCATTATTTTACAATAGCTCGCGTAAAAATTCCAGTGTTATTTTACAGTGTTACACCCTGTTTAAAGATTGCCATGTCATGGAATCCTGCTTCTTCTGCTTTTACTTTCTTTCCGGAAGCAACTGCCAGCACATAGTCAAACAGTTCCGCAGAAAGCTTGTCCATGGATGCATCTTCTACCAATACACCGCAGTTAAAGTCAATCCAGTTATTCTTCTTGTTTGCCAAAGGAGAATTAGTGGAAATCTTCACGGTTGGTACCGGGGATGCAAATGGTGTACCCCGTCCTGTGGTGAACAGAACAATCTGGGCACCGGAAGCCGCCAGCGCTGTGGAAGCCACCAGGTCGTTACCCGGAGCACTGAGTAAGTTTAATCCCTTTGTGGTAACCGGCTTACCGTATGGAAGTACATCCATAACAGGGGCCTTACCGGACTTCTGTGTACATCCGAGAGACTTATCCTCTAATGTGGAAATGCCGCCCTTCTTGTTACCAGGGGATGGATTCTCATAAATTGTCTGGTTATGACGCTTAAAGTATTCTTTGAAATCGTTAATTAACGCCACTGTCTTTTCAAATAATTCCGGTGTGGCGCAACGGTCCATAAGCAGTGTTTCTGCACCGAACATTTCAGGAACTTCGGTTAAAATTGTGGTACCGCCCTGGGCAATCAGTAAATCGGAAAATGCACCAACGGTCGGATTTGCGGTAATACCGGAAAGACCGTCGGAACCACCGCACTTCATGCCGATGATAAGCTCGGAAGCCGGTGTCTTCTCTCGCTTGAACTGAGCTGCGTAAGCCACCAATTCATCTAAAAGCCTGTCTGCCTCTTCCATTTCATCTTCCACATCCTGACAAACCAGGAATTTTACACGGTTTTCATCGTACTCACCGATATACTCCTTAAGAACCGGAATGTTGCTGTTTTCACAGCCAAGACCAAGCACTAAAACACCACCGGCATTTGGATGATTGATTAAATCTGCCAGGATGGTTCTTGTGTTTTCCTGGTCGTCGCCCATCTGGGCACAACCATACGGATGCGGGAACGCAATCACGTCTTCTACAGAACCGGTCAGCTTCTTCTTTCCTGCTTCTGCAATAGCGGTTGCAATATTGTTTACACAACCAACGGTTGGGATAATCCAGATTTCGTTGCGGACACCCACCTTACCGTTTGCTCTTTTGAAACCGTCAAAATACTTTGTTTCTGCCTGTGGGAAAGTGATTTCTCCTACCGGATGGTATTCATACTCTAATAATTCCCCGAGGTTTGTCTTAATATTCTGTGTATGTACGTGACAACCTGCAGCCACATCCTCTGTGGTATGACCGATTGGGTCGCCGTACTTAATAACATTTGCTCCGGCCGGAATGTCGCACAGGGTTACTTTATGACCACGCATAATGTCTTCCTTAACAACAACTTCCTTGTCCTTTGCTTTGATTACCATGCCTGCTTTTAAATCAGCCAGTGCTACGGCAACATTATCCTTTTCATTGATAATAATATATTCCTGCATTGTTCTCTCCTAAACGAAAAATTATGCATTAACCTTCTTGATTGCTTCTCTCATACCAAGGGTACGGATGTCATCTAAGTAACCTGCTACCTTTTCGGTAAGACCGGCATAAGCAGTTAAATCCTTACCAAAGAAAGCGGTATTACTAAGGTAAGCCTTGGTAAATTCCATGCTGTCCTTACCGGAGTTTGCCGCAAAGAACTCTAATGCGAAAGCATCATCTAAAATCTTGTATTCTTCACCGTTTCTGCTACCCATAAGAGCGCTGTCCTTAATTTCTGTACCGGTGTAGAAGTTCATGAGTGCAGCCAGGGAGAATGCCAGATGAGAAGGAATCTCGCCGGTCTTCTCGATGTAGCCGGTTAAGGATGGCATACAACGGGATTTCCACTTGGATGTGGAGTTCAAGGAAATGGATAATAACGCATGCTTGATGAACGGATTTTCGAAACGCTCGATTACTGCATTTGCGAAAGCAACCAGTTCTTCCTTTGGAAGAGTTAAGGTTGGGATAATTTCATCAAATACGGTTGTCATCATAAACTTGCGGACATCCTCATCTTCCATGGATTCCTTAACGAAATCATTGCCAGCCATATAAGAAGCAAGAACGAAGGAAGTGTGGGCACCGTTTAAGATGCGGACCTTTCTTTCTCTGTATGGCTTCTGGTTATCTGTAAAGATTACCGGAAGACCTGCCTTATCTAAAGGAAGCTCTGCAGAAATATCCTTTGCACTTTCAATTACCCAAAGAGCAAATAATTCTGCTGTGTCTACCAAGTTATCCTTATAGCCAAGCTTCTCCCAGATGCTTTCTGCTTCTTCTCTCGGATAGCCGGTTACGATACGGTCAACTAAGGTGCTGCAGAAAATGCAGTCATTTTCTACCCAGTTAATAAAGCCTGCACCAAGATTCCAAAGATCAGCAAACTTTAAAACACAATTTTTTAAGTTGCCGCCGTTATTTTCAATGAGCTCACATGGAATTAAAACAAGTCCCTTGTCGGAAGCACCGTTAAAATGCTGGTATCTTTCGTACATAAACTTTGTTAACTTGCCAGGGTAGGTCTTTGGAGGCAGTGCGTTAAAATCATCTGTCTCATCATAAACGATACCTGCTTCTGTTGTATTGGACACAACAAAGCGAAGTGTTTCACACTTAGCATATGCTGCGTACTTTTCATATTCTTCAATGCAGTCTACTGCGTCTGCAATACTGGTGATGACACGGGTTTCAACCTTTTCCGCACCGTCTTCCTTACCGCGGAGAACCACGGTATACTGGTTTTCCTGTTCATGGAACATATTTAAATTACCGTAAGCGATTGGCTTAACGATTGCCACGCTACCATCAAATACGCCCTTCTCGTTAGCTACGTCAATCATGTAGTCTACGAAACCTCTAAGGAAATTACCTTCACCAAACTGAAGAACCTTTACCGGGCGCTCTACTGCCTTCGAAATAGATTTGTTTAATAATTCCATCTTTTGCTTCTCCTTTTAACATAGAAATATGTAAGCATTTACAACTTCTATTTTACAATTCATTTTCATTATTGTCAATGTATTTTTATCACGAAAAGTTCTTGTAAATCATAACTTTTCATTGTATAATGTGTCTTAAGAACTTTTTTTATTGTTTTTGGATGGAAGCGCTTTCAGATATAAATGCTGAAAACTCTTTCACCCTTCCATAAATAAAAGAACGGAGAAGGCAAATTATGAACATTTACGATGTATCAGAAAAAGCCGGCGTTTCCATTGCCACCGTTTCCCGTGTTTTAAACGGAAATCCTAATGTCAGTGAACCAGCCCGGCAAAAAGTACTGAATGTGATGAAAGAAATCGGGTATACTCCAAATGTCTTTGCTAGAGGCCTGGGATTAAACACCA
>JAZQJL010000343.1:0-2697 GCA_045541595.1 Lachnospiraceae bacterium
GACATGGCTACGATCCGACTCCCACAAATGCCTTCTTCTCTTTTCTCTCTTTCGATTTTTTCAGCAACGCACTTACCGCCTTAAGCTGCTGATTATTTGTGCTCGTTATCATGCATTCTCCTTAATAAAAGGGCTGTCCTAGACAGCCCTTTTTATTATACTAAACTCTTTGTAATATAGTACATATAATCTGGAATCTCTTTCTTCATTGCAAGAGCTTCATCGATATCGAAATCGCAGAACTCTCCGTTCTTGTAAGCAACTACACGGTTTGACTTACCTTCACAGAGAAGGTCAACTGCCATAGAACCCATAACAGTTGCGTATACACGGTCCTTACAGGTAGGGATACCACCACGCTGCATGTGACCTAAAATGGAAGCACGACATTCCATACCTGTTGCTGCTTCGATACGTTTTGCCATTTCAGCTGAATTACCAATACCTTCTGCATTGATAATGATATGATGCTGTTTTCCTTTTTTACGATTTTCAAATACGTGATTAATAATTTCCTGTTCGTTATGGTTGTATTTTTCTGGAAGAAGAATATCTTCTGCACCACTGGCAATACCACACCATAATGCGATATATCCTGCGTGACGTCCCATAACTTCAATGATAGTACATCTTTCATGTGAAGTAGAGGTATCACGAATTTTATCGATTGCTTCCATCGCAGTATTGATTGCTGTATCAAAACCGATGGTATAATCGGTACATGCAATATCAAGGTCGATGGTAGCAGGAACACCGATGGTGTTAATGCCGCGCTCATAAAGCTTTCTGGCACCCTGGAAAGAACCGTCACCACCAATAACGATAATGCCGTCAATTTTGTGCTTCTTACAAATATATGCGCCCTTATCCTGACCTTCCTTTGTCATGAATTCCGGACAACGTGCGGTGAATAATGTTGTACCGCCACGTTGAATAATATCAGAAACACTCTTTGCGTCCATATCAAAAATATCTTCATCCAGAAGGCCGGAGTAACCTCTCTTAATTCCCTTTACCTTTAAGCCGTTTGCCAAAGCAGTACGGACTACCGCACGGATTGCAGCGTTCATACCAGGTGCATCACCACCACTACTTAATACACCGATTGTTTCAACCTTTTTATGTTTTACTGCCTTTGCCATTTCTATTCCTCCTAGTTCTCATCCATTTGTTAAATCCTAAACAAACTCATTTTCACTATTTTAATCTATTTGAGTTTGTTTTTCAATAGCATTCTTATCTTTTTTTATCTACAACCTTGATTTGCTCTTCGCCGTAGGTTTTTCTCAGCACTTCTAAAAGTTCTCCGCCAAGTTCTACGCAACGGTTTTTCGGCAGACGTTTGACTGCCCGCTCTTCTTCCAGATAAATCACAACTTCCTGCTTGCCGTCACTTCCTGCCAGCATTTCGTACAGCTTTTCCTCTTCTGCCAAAAAAGCATCCTTATTTTTGAAGCGGATCCAAAGTTCTTTCGGCAAGTCGTCCAGGGAAGTAATTTCCGTGCAAATCAACTTTGCGGCCTTGTCCTCTTCTGCGGAAACACGTCCCTTAATCAGCACCTTGGCATCCTCGGTAATTGCGCTGCGGTACTTTTCATAATCCCTCGGAAACACGATAATTTCTACGGTACCAAGCAAATCCTCTAACGTAAGAAATGCCATTGTCGTATTGTTCTTTGTTGTCTTTCTCGTAATTCCGGAAATCATACCGCCGAGGGTAACCGTGTCGCCGTCCCGGGCCTTTACTTCACCGGTTTCTTCATCCAACTGGAAAGCCAGTGTATCTGCCGTTGTATTTTTCTGCAACAGCGACATATATTCTTCCAACGGATGACCGCTTAAGTACACACCCAGCACTTCTTTTTCAAAATCCAAAAGTTCTTCTTTGGAATACTCTCCCACATTCGGCAGACGGACTTCAAATTCCTGACGGTCCTCCTCCGCCGCAAAATCAAACAAACTCATCTGGCCGGTAAGACTCTTCTTACGCTCCTGGGCAACCCCGTCCATCACGCCTACGTACACCTGCATCAGCTGCTTTCTGGTACCGAACTCCGGACCAAAGGCGCCTGCTTTGATAAAGCTTTCGACGGTACGCTTGTTGACTTCCTTGCCGGAAAGACGGTCTACAAAATCCTTCAGACCGGTAAACTTACCGTTTTCTTCTCTTTCCGTTGTCAGGGCTTCAATAACCGGTTTTCCCACGCCCTTGATAGCAGAAAGCCCATAGCGGATGTTATTTCCGGAAACAGAGAAGCCCATTTCCCCTTCATTGACATCCGGCGGCAAAATCTCAATACCCATCTGACGGCAGGAATAAATATATTCCGTTACTTTTCCCGGGTTGTCCACAACGGAAGTCATCAACGCCGCCATGAATTCCACAGGATAATAATATTTTAACCATGCAGTCCGGTAAGATACCACCGCATAGCAGGCCGCATGGGCCTTGTTGAAGGCATACTTCGCGAAATCTGTCATTTCGTCGAAAATCTTGTTGCCGATTTCCTCAGAAATGCCATTGGCGATGCAGCCCTTTACTCCTTCTTCTTCGTTACCGTAAACGAAATTTTTACGCTCCCTGGCCATAACGTCCGCTTTTTTCTTGGACATGGCACGACGTACCAAGTCGCTTCGACCGTAGCTGTAGCCCGCCAGTTCACGAAGTCGGATCGTAGCCATGTCGTTCTGTGGGCC
>JAZQJL010000344.1:0-2211 GCA_045541595.1 Lachnospiraceae bacterium
GTTACAAGCTTCTCTTGCCTGGAAGAATACGTCGGAGTTCTGAGCGGTACCCTTCTGAGCAGGATGCTCCGGATTTAAAGCGCTGCGACGGAATGCGTCAACAGCGTCCATGTTGCACATATCCTTTAAGTCTTCGTAGTCCCAGATTTCGATTTTCTGAAGCTCGTGGGAAGTACGGAAACCATCAAAGAAGTGAAGGAACGGAACGCGGCCTTCAATAGCGGAAAGGTGAGCTACTGCACCGAGGTCCATAGTTTCCTGTACGTTATTAGCACAAAGCATTGCATAACCTGTCTGACGGCATGCATAAACGTCGGAATGGTCACCGAAAATGGAAAGTGCGTGGCTGGCAATGGTACGGGCACTTACGTGGATAACGCTCGGAAGCATTTCGCCCGCAATTTTGTACATATTTGGAATCATGAGCAGTAAGCCCTGGGATGCAGTGTAAGTGGTTGTTAATGCACCTGCCATTAAGGAACCGTGAACAGCACCTGCTGCACCACCCTCAGACTGCATTTCTGTTAACATAACTTCATGTCCGAAGATGTTTTTTCTTCCCTGGGTAGCCCACATATCTGTGTAGTCTGCCATTGGAGAAGATGGTGTGATAGGATAGATAGCTGCAACGTCTGTAAACGCATAGGACACGTGAGCCGCTGCGGTATTACCATCCATAGTTTTGAATTTTCTAGCCATGTGTAAACCTCCTAATAAATATATAAAATATTATTTTGATACGAAAGCCCGTATAAAAGTAGTTTATCACTTTATTGAACGTGTGTAAAGTTTTAATTGTCTAAAAATGATAAAAAATCATTGTTAATTTTTTGGCAAATACAGGCAGTCTGGCATTATTTTCTGTTTGACAAAGATGTATCAATGCGATATAATATTGGGAATACTGGACTAATATGCGTACGTGACGGAAAAAAAGGGGCCCCGCCGGGAAATGCAGGGGCATGTACTATTTATATGGGAAAGGAAATTTGGGAAATGGCAGAAAAGAAAAACATTATGACCTATGCGGGCTTAAAAAAGCTGGAGGATGAGTTACAGGATTTAAAGGTAAACAGACGTCAGGAAGTTGCTCAGAAGATCAGAGAGGCAAGAGAACAGGGTGACCTTTCCGAAAACGCAGAATATGATGCAGCAAAAGATGAGCAGAGAGACATCGAAGCAAGAATCGAAGAACTGGAAAAGATTTTAAAGAACGCAGAAGTGATTGATGAAGATGATGTGGCAGGTGACTCCATCAGTGTGGGTTGCCGCGTTACTGTATTAGATGTAGAGTTTGATGATGAAATGGTATTCAGCATTGTAGGCTCTACAGAAGCAAACAGCTTAAAGGGTTACATTTCCAACGAGTCTCCTCTCGGCATTGCACTGCTTGGCAAGAAGAAGGATGACGTGGTGGAAGTAGAATCTCCGGCAGGCATGATTCAGTACAAGATTATCGATATTCAGCGTTCTATCTAAGAAAGGCAGAAAGGTAATGACAGGTAACCTGTCATATAGAGGAAAACAATATGAGCGAACAGAACAATAAGGCCGGACAGCCACAGGAGCAGGACTTAAACCAGCTGTTAAAGGTAAGAAGAGAAAAGCTTGCTAATTTACAGGAAGCGGGCAAGGATCCGTTCCAGATTACAAAGTATGATGTAACACATCACAGCACCGACATTAAGGAAAACTTTGAAACCTTACAGGGAACTACCGTAAGAATCGCCGGCCGTATGATGTCCAAGCGTGTTATGGGTAAGGCTTCCTTCTGTAACATCCAGGATAAGCCGGGCAACATCCAGGTTTATGTGGCAAGAGACAGTGTTGGTGAAGAACCATATGCAGATTTTAAGAAGTTTGACGTGGGCGACATCGTAGGTATCGAAGGTGAAGTATTCGAAACCAAAACCGGTGAAAAGTCCATCCACGCAACGGTTGTTACTTTACTCAGCAAGAGCCTTCAGATTCTCCCTGAGAAGTACCACGGCTTAACCAACACCGATATCCGTTACCGTCAGAGATACATCGACCTGGTAATGAATCCGGAAGTAAAGGACACGTTCATTAAGCGTTCCAAGATTATCAGCAAGATCCGTCAGTACTTAGATGCTAAGGACTTCATGGAAGTAGAAACTCCTATGCTGGTGGCTAACGCAGGCGGTGCGGCGGCAAGACCGTTCGTCACCCACTACAATGCGCTGGACGAGG
>JAZQJL010000345.1:0-15017 GCA_045541595.1 Lachnospiraceae bacterium
GGATCGGTATTCTGTGATAAAAGCAAAATAGAACGTTCCAAAAGTTCGATGCATCGATATAAATATTTCTCATTATTTAATTCAATGCCTGCGACGGTATAGAGTTCTCCCGAACGGTATACAATTTTGAAATCATTGGAATACTTAAGCAATGCCTTCTCCGCTTCGATGATAGCTTCCTTATATTTTTTTTGCTGTTGCAAATCGTATATTCTTTTTTCAAGGGCAACTGCACCACCATTTAGCACCTCAAAACCCACGAGAGCATCAAGCGAGACCCCGAACAAATCTGCCATTTCTGCAATTAGGTTTAGTTCCGGTGTCGCTACGCCACCCTCCCATTTTGAAACAGAAGCGAAGGTAACGCCCAATGCTTCCGCTAATTGCTCTTGTGTCATAGAATGTTCTTTTCGCAATTTGCTTATATTTAAAGAAAGGGATAAATTCATGTTCTTGTACCTCCATTTTTCTTTCAGTTTATAATTATACCAGCAATTTTAGAATAAGGAAGGTATCAGAGGTATAGAAAGTTTAGATTGTTTTGAACTCGTGGTTTAGTTACTGGCTATAGATACCAAAAAAGGATGGCACATTTACCACCCTTTCAACACTTTCTTATACTAACAGTTCAGCCCGCGCCTATTCGCAAGGACTGAACTGTTTTATTTATGATACGGTTCACCCATCATAATCCTATAGCTTCTGTACACCTGTTCCAGCAGCACCACCCGCATCAGCTGATGAGGAAAGGTCATTTTGGAAAAGCTCAGCAGAAAATCTGCCCGCTTATTGACACACTCTGCCAGGCCCAGGGATCCTCCGATTACAAACACAATATGGCTGGTGCCCCGCACTCCGAGCTCCTTTATTTTTTCCGACAGTTCTTCACTGGTTAACTGTTTGCCGAGGATAGCCAGCACGCAAACATAGGCATCCTCCGGAATGTATTTCATCAGGCGCTCTGCTTCCTTTTGCTTAATCTGCTCTTCTAAAGCTGCCGAGGCACCGTCCGGAGTTTTTTCGTCTGCCACTTCAATGATTTCCAGCTTGCAGTACCGGGACAGGCGCTTTTGGTATTCCTCTATGGCACCGGTGAAATATTTTTCTTTTATTTTTCCTACGCACAGTACGGTAATTTTCATGCGAAATCCTCTCTTCTTAAGTCAAATCCTACTTGTATCAAACAAGGCTGTTGCATTTATTCTACAACAGCCCTGCAAAAGTTTTATACTATTCTTCTTCCTCTTCCTGTTTTTCTTCCTGTGGAAGTATGGTTACCCTTGCCAGGGAAATCATCTTATTTTTTGCCTCCACGATGTCTAACCGACAACCTTTGTATGTCATGGAGAAGGTTTCACCTTCTGACGGGATATAACCGAGTTCCGTTACCATCAGACCGCTTAAGGTTTCGCACTCTTCGTCGGTCATGTCAATTTCCAGCTCTTTGGATAAATCCTCCAGGCTGGTAACACCCTTTACCAGATAAACGTTGTCTGCCTCCGGAATGATATCATCTTCTTCGCTGTCGTATTCGTCCTGAATGTCACCCACGATTTCTTCTAAGATATCTTCAAAAGTAATCAGACCGGCCGTCTGACCGTATTCGTCAATGGCAAATGCCATGTGGATTTTCTTTTTCTGCATATCACGGAACAGCACATCGATGCTCTGGGTATCCGGTACAAAGTAAGGCTTTCTGGTGATACTGCGTACTTTGCGCTGCTTCATTTTTTCCGGATTTCCGGAAACATATACCTTCAGCACATCCTTTAAGTGCAGGACGCCAATCAGGTTTTCTACGGATTCCTCATATACCGGAAATCTGGAATAGGCCTGGCCAAGCATAAACTTCATGGCCTCTTCCAAGGTCCAGTCGGCATCCACCGCAACCATATTTTTACGGTGGGTCATGATGTCGTTTACTTCTTTATCATCAAACTCAAAGATGTTATGAATCATCTCGGCTTCGTCTGCTTCCAGCACACCGCTTTCCTGCGCCTCGGCCACGGTGGAGATCAGTTCTTCTTCCGTAACCACTTCTTCCAACTCGGAAGCCTTGATATGAAACAGTTTGAGAATTCCTACGGTAATGGTTTCTATTACCCAGGCGATAGGGCCTAATACTGTTATGAACAAAGCAAGCAGACCGGAAAGTGCGAAGGCAAAGCCTTCCGCATGCTTAAAGGCCAGTTTTTTAGGCAGTTTAATTGCAACAAGCTCTATTAACATAATTGCCAGCAATGTAATCAGTACGAGAGTTGCCACGGGCAAAGCCACAGGCACCTCTTCTCCGAACGAATTAAATATAAGATTCTTAAAGTACGGCAAAAAATAAACATAGTACACCAGTGCCATGCCGGATACCGATGTCAGGCGGAGTAAATCTGTTACAGTTATGTAGCGGCGATGGTGTTCTGACAGGTACTGTACCCGTTTTGCCTTTTTGCTGCCTTCTTCCAGCCGCTTTTCTATATAAGAATCGCTGACATTTTCAAAGGCCGTAACCATTGCCTCCACAATTGCATTTAAAATTACCAAACCAATTAGCCACATCACTCCACGTATGGGCAGACCGTCCATAAAAAGAATCCTCCTTTGTTTTTGCTCACTTTTCGTAAAACTGTACCGGGATTATGTATCCAGCGCAAAACTTATCAGCAACGCCCGGTTCACACTTGACAACATCTCCTGGTCAAGATGACATACTTTTTCCCGGAGTCTTGACTTGTCAATCGTCCGGACCTGTTCTAATAATATCACAGAATCTTTCTCAATTCCATACCTT
Source organism: Lachnospiraceae bacterium (assembly GCA_045541595.1). GTDB lineage: Bacteria > Bacillota > Clostridia > Lachnospirales > Lachnospiraceae > SIG299. The sequence goes on from JAZQJL010000345.1 coordinate 2,786, forward strand.
TTCGATAATTCAATATGGGTCGGCAATTTTGCTTTATGCATCTTGCTTGTAATTGCCGCCACAATTACCGTTGGGCTGTGTCGGTTTCCCACATCGTTCTGTACGATGAGCACCGGACGGATGCCGCCCTGCTCCGACCCTACCACCGGCCTTAAATCTGCGTAATAAATGTCTCCTCTACGAATTACCACTGAAATTCACTCTCCGTTTTTGGTTTTAGCAGCCTGCTGATGTTCCTAGTATTTCCTGCTTTTTCCTCACGTATTCTGTAAATTTCAGTATGTTCCGGTTATTCTCTCGGAAGGAAACTTACTATTTCGACAACTTTTCCGTCTCTGTAATATACACGGGGTACTCTCTTGCTGATATCGCACACCACCTCATAGTGGAACGAATTACCTACGGTTGCTCCTATTTCCTCTGCGGAAATAAAGTCTTCTCCGTCTCTGCCCATCAGCGTCACCACATCACCCTGTTTTGCCTCCGGAATCTCCGTGACATCTACCATGCACTGGTCCATACAGATCCGGCCGAGAATCGGTGCCGACTTGCCGTGGATGAGTACCCGGCCTGCTCCCGACAATCCTCTTGGATAACCGTCTCCGTATCCTACGGAAAGAGTGGCCACTCTGGTTTCTTTTTGTGTCACATAGGTTCCGCTGTAGCTGATGCCCACTCCGGCCGGCAATGTTTTAACATAGGCTATATGGGTTTTTACTTCCATGGCCGGACGCACCGGCATACGTTCCTTCGTCACCTCATCCGTAGGGTACATACCGTACATGGTAATCCCGAAGCGTACCATATCAAGATCCGCTTCCGGAATATCAATCATTCCGGCACTGTTGCACACATGCTTACAAGGAATCCGGATGCCTCTTTGTTCCAGAGCATCCGCAAACTCCATATACTTCTTAAACTGGTTTCTTGCAAAGGTTTTATCCAGTTCATCCGCTTTGGAAAAGTGGGTAAACATACCCGCAATTTCGACATTGGAAAGCCCTGCAATTTTTTCAATATCCTCCAGGCTTTCTTCTTCACATAAATAGCCGATGCGGCTCATGCCGGTATCCAGCTTAAGATGCACCTTGGCACATGTATTTAAGTTCTTTGCAATTTCATTGTACTGCCGGGCAATTTCTGACTGGAATACCGCCATGGTAATATCATGGCGGATGGCCAGCTCTGCCATCTCCGGTGCCGTATAGCCAAGAATGATAATCGGCTTTGACAGTCCCGCACGACGCAGTTCCACACCTTCCTCCGGCATGGATACCCCATAGGCATCTACCAGATCTTCTATGGCTTTTGCCACAGGAACGGCACCGTGACCGTAAGCATCTGCCTTCACCACTCCCATCATTTTTGTTCCGGGAGCCAGCAGTGCACGGCCCTTTTCTATGTTATCCCGGATAGCATCCAGGGAAATATTTGCACAAACGCGAAAATAATCAGGTTTCAAGTTACTAAGTTCCTTTCCGGTAATTTACGCTTTTCCGACATCTCTTGCTATATTTGCTTAAGTACCTCCGGAATCGCCTCTAAGATGTCACTGGCCAGCATGGAACGCGGTCCTTTTTTCTTTGCCGCCGCATCTCCCGCCAGACCATGCAGGAAGCATCCGGCCATGGCAGCCATTTTCGGCACTTCCCCCTGTGCCAGTAATCCGGCAATCATACCGGAGAGCACATCTCCGCTGCCGGCTGTGGCCATACCGTCGTTTCCGCTTACATTAATGTAATCGGAGTTGCCGAAAGATACAATGGTTCTGACATCCTTCTTTACATAAATCAATTCATTATTATACGTGCAAGACGCACTGCTGTCAATGAGGCATCCGACTAAATCTGCCAAAGGAATGCCCGTCAGCACCGACAGCTCCTTTTTATGAGGAGTTAAAATGGTGCCTGCCGGCAAAAGCTCTGCCAAATAACGGATTCTTCCTTCTGCTCCTGCTTCCGCAGGTACTTTTTCCGTAATCATTCTGGAGATAATATTTAAACCGTCCGCATCAATAATCAGCGGCACCTTGCATTCACATATCACGTAATTTACAATTCCTGCACTCACCGGTGACTGTCCGAGACCAGGACCGAGCACAATCACACTGGCCCAGGCCACCGCTTCACGGATAGCTTCTGCATCCTCTTCGGAGATTCCGTCTTCCGGCGTTTCATAGGTGGTTAAAATAGCTTCCGGAATCTGGCGCTGCAAAATCTCTCTGTTTTCCTGTGCCGTTAAAATACGGACCAGGCCGGAGCCCATGCGATACGCTGCCGTCGCAGCAAAATAAGCAGCACCGGACATGTTCTTTGAACCGGCAATGACAAGCACCTTGCCATAGGTTCCCTTGTTGGAATTTTTCTTGCGAATCGGAAGAAGCGCTTCCGGACTTTCATCAAAGTAAAATCTTGTTGGTGCCTCATTCAGACCGCCCTTTGCGAATCCGATGTCCTCCACATAAACTTTTCCTGCGTATTCAGACCCCGGAAAAAGCAGACAGCCAACTTTCTGATAGCCGAACGTGACCGTGATGTCTGCATTGACAGCGATACCAAGCACTTTACCGTCATCCGCACTGACACCGGAAGGTACATCCACTGACACAACCTTTCCCTGCGCCTGATTGATGGACTCGATTACTTTGCGGAAGTCTCCCTGTACTGTTCTGGAAAGACCCACGCCGAAAACAGCATCGATAATAACAGTATATTCTTCCCACTTCACTTTGCGAATCATCGGAATTCCTAATTTTTTTGCAATTTTTAACTGCTGTTTTGTCTCTTTGGTGGCATGGTCCTTTTCACCAACCATATAAATTGCCACGTCATACCCTTCCATAAACAAAATTCTGGCAGCTGCGATACCGTCGCCACCATTGTTGCCGTATCCGCAGACTGCCAGAATACTATCCTTTTCAGAACAAAATTCCTTTGTATGACGCACCACCGCCATGGCAGCCTTTTCCATAAGAACGCAGGATGGGATTCCTACTGTTTCTATGGTGTACCGGTCTATTGCTTTCATCTGACCCGAACCAAGTGCGTATTTCATTTTCTTTTTATACCTCCATCACCACATAACCCATAGCGTACTCTTTTACATTTGATATGGATACATGTACCTGCAGAATATGCTCCTGCTCTGCCTGCTCCTTTGCCGCACCGTGTAACACCACGTACGGTTTGCCGGAAGGCTCCCGCAGCACTTCAATGTCTATGGCGGAAATTTTTCCGAACCCTGTGCCGAACGCCTTGACCACGGATTCTTTTACTGCAAAGTTTCCTGCCGCCCTCTGGGCATTTTCTGCAATTAATTGCTGTTCCTGTTCTGTATAAATTTTATTTCGGAAGGATTGCTTTTCGTAAGCTTTTTTTATACGTTCCACTTCGATAATATCCGTTCCGATTCCGTAAATCATTTCTTTGCCTCTTCTGCTGCCTTTTTCTTATAAGACAGGCGCATCAAGCTTTCTGTTAAGTGTACGTTTTCCAGCACCACATCTGCCGGGAGCTGAAGGTCGGTAGGGGCAAAATTCCAGATAGCTTTTACTCCCCACTTTACAATATCAGCCGCTAATGCAGGGGCAACTGCCTTTGGCACCGTAAGTGCAGCCATATCCACTTCATGTTCTTTGATAAACTGCTCCAGTGTATTGATGTGGGCAACCGTATTGCCTTTTACCGTAGTTCCGATAAGCTCCGGATTTACATCAAAAATACCGATAACCTCAAACCCTCTGCGCTGCAAACCGGTGGAATTGGTTAACGCCATACCTAAGTTACCTGCACCGAGAATAATCAGGTTGTTCTTTTTATCCAGGCCCAGGATTTTACCGATTTCCGTGTAAAGATACTCTACCTGATATCCGTAGCCCTGTTGACCAAAGCCGCCGAAATTATTTAAGTCCTGGCGGATTTGGGACGCTGTAACACCCATTTTTTCACTTAATTCTTTGGAAGAAATACGCACCACATCGTGGGCAAGCAATTCTCCCAGGTATCTATAATAGCGGGGTAATCTTTTAATAACCGCAATAGATATATTTTTTGACTGCATATATTGCACCCCTTTTCACAATTCTGAAGGAACTCCATTTTTTTGAATTTTCATCCAGTCTCATTATAAGGCATTGTTATATTTTTGTCAATTTAGAAAAACAAACCGAATTTTTTCTCAAGCCGTTCCTTCAGTTCCCCTGTTTCCAGAGATCTTTCCGTCGTCTGCCAAAGTGCTTTCTGGGTTTTATCCTGGGTTGCCTCACAGTGTTCCGCAAAGGATACCATCACATAACGATAAAGTTCAAACAGGTCTTTTATTGCTCTCTTTTGGCGTTTCAACAGCCGGCCGGTAGGACAGACATCTCTCTCCGGCTTCATTGCACCGGCCAATGCATCTTCAATTTTTCGAAGAATGCCGTCTTTCACCACTGCATACTGGATGGTTTTATCCTCATCTGCGGTTTCCTGATTTTCCACGCAGTACATCCGCGTCTTCATTGCAGACAGCACAAGAGCTTTTTTACTCTTCTTTTTCTTTCTTCCAAGTTCCAGTAATCCATTCAGCCAAAGCTGGTTCTCATTACCTGCCATTGGAATCGCGGTGAGAGAATATGCCTGCTTGCCGTTCTTTAATTTCAGCTCCATGGCATCCGTTTGTTCACCGGTAAACAGTTCCTCCGCCAGTGCATTGATTCTGGCCTTGTCTTCTTTACCCGGGTAGCAGTAATTTTCCAGTTCCAGGCGAAACACGGCATATTTTTTCATGTAGCGCTCCAGGGAAATCTTACGAAGTTTCAGTATAAACTGCTCTTTGCCGGATTTGATAATATATTTGCCCTTAAAGTCGCCTTCCGCCACAATATAGGCAACATCCTTTCCTTCCTTCTTCCAAACGGTATTTTTATCAAACTGCTTTTTCCATGCCTTTTCTGCCGATAACTGCACCGGAAGGTAAAAGCTGTGAACGCTGCACAAATGCTCCGGCAGGAAGGTACCGAGACGCATTTCTTCCTGATTTTTCACGTACAAAAGATAGGTTTTTACCATATCCTTTATTTCCATGGATTTTCCAAGGGCAGACAGCATACTTTCCAAAGAGAATACCAACCGCTTGTTTTCCATGCCCATAAACTGATTCATATTGCGGAACAGACGGTACAGTTCCGGGGAAGTAGCATCCAGAATAACATCTGCTTCCGGATACAGAGCCAAAATTTCCCGAAAACGGACTGCCATGGTTTCTTCCTTCATGCCCCGATTTAACATTACCTGCTTTTTGGTCTTATATTTCTCATCTGTAATCGTCAGCAGAAGTACCGGCATTTCCTCTGATACTGTCTGCTTGATAAAGATATGTTCGCTCCGCTCCGCCTTGATTTCATCTACATAATCGTGATACCGCTCTTTCATTCTGCGGCGGATACCGGCGGAAAGATACTGTTCTTCATCAAAGGCAGACATGGAAACCACACGTCCCATGCTGACACAGTCATGAAGGAACTCTTTACCTGCCAAATGCTTTGGCATCATCCTAAACTCCGGGAACTGTTTCGCCAGCGGTTCAAACACGTATTCCATGACAGCCATGGCATCGGTTGCATACACCCGGGTAGGAACATCTTTCTCACAAAAAACGTCCCACTGCTCCTTAAACAGTTCTTCCGGTTCCGGCTGCGGCATCAGTTCTTCTGCCTCCGGATATTCTGCAACTTCTGCATCCTGCAGTTCCTTTACCTCTTCTCTCTTGTAAACAAACTCCTTTGTGCGAAACGTTGCATCACGGAAAAAATCCACCTGATACAAAAAGATTTCCTCTATCTGATTTTCCTTTACCGAAACATCAATATATAATTCTCTGTTTTGAAGAAGTGAACCTGCCATTTGTTATTCCCGCCTTTCTCTTTTGTTTAAAATTTCCTCTGCTTTCATAGTACTGTTTTACGCAAAAGTTGTCAATAAAAAGTGCATTGACTTCTACGTTTTTTCCGCTATATAATGTACCTGGTCCGGAGCATTTCCGTGACCCTGTAAATGCATTACGTAAGAGAGGTTTTTTATGATTAAACTGATAGCCAGCGATTTAGACGGAACCCTGCTTCAAAACGGCGCCCAAAGCCTTCCGCCGGAAGTAATTCCTTTTATTGAAACACTTGCCACAGAATACGGCATTTTATTTGTAGCCGCCAGCGGCAGACAATACCCGAACCTGGTGCGCCTTTTTGGCTCCGCTTCCCGGCACATGGCCTTTATCTGTGAAAACGGTTCCCTTGTTTTTTACAAAGATAAACTGCTTATCAGCCACCCCATGGAAAGGGAAACTGCCCTTGCCATCAGTCACGACATCTTGTCTTTGCCGGGCTGCGAGCTGCAGATCTCCGGTGAAAAGACCTGCTATCTGATACCAAAAGAGGCGTCCTTTTTAGACCGCATGGTAAATCATGTCAAAAACGACATCAAAGTGCTTAACTCTCCGGAGGAGCATCCGGAACCATACTACAAAATCTCAGCCTATGAGGCTTCCGGCATTGTGGCCGGTCACGGACCGGAACTATTAAACCGTCACAAGAACAGCTCCCAAGGAACCATTTCCGGCTTTGCCTGGCTGGACTTTGTAGCGCCGGATGTGAACAAAGGCCGTGCTCTGAAAGAACTGGCTTCCGCCCTTGGCATCACTACCTCCGAATGTGCCGCTTTCGGAGACAATTACAACGATTTAGAAATGCTCGACGCTGTTAAATACGGATATGTTATGGACAACGCAATAGATGAAATTAAATCAAGATATAACTATCATTGTGCAGATGTGGTCACTGCCATTAAAGAATTACTGGCTATTAAATGAACACCCCCGTCATCGGAATGAACCGGTGACGGGGGCTGTTTTACTGTTTGGAATAAATTTTTCTGTGACGTTCTTTTTCTTCATACATCAGACGATCCGACCGTTCAATAATATCCTCAAAGCTTAATCTCTCATTTTCTTCTGTGATATACACACCGATACTTGCCTCCACCTCATACGGTTTATCAGAAGCAGAGTTAAACTCCTTAAAATACTTTGTAAAAGCTCTTCGCACTTCCTCCTGTTCTATTTTTCCACGGCAGACTGCCAGCATTTCATCGCCGCCAAATCTGGTAAACAGAGAACCCGGCGGACAGACATGCTCCAGAGCCTCCGCCACGGAGCGAATGGCAAAGTCGCCTTCTTTATGGCCGAAGGTATCATTGATGTATTTCAACCGATCTAAATCCGCAAGAATAATCGTTAACTGTATCTTATCCTGCTCCGTCTCCAGTAATTTTTGATAAGCGAGCGCAAAGCCGCGGCGGTTATATAAGCCGGTCAGGGTATCAATACGGTACATTTCATCAATCTGCTGCATCAGATAATTTTTATAGCGCATGTTCCGGTATCCGCCCAAGGCAGAATTTAAGAAATTTGCTATTTGAGTAACGCGGGAGCCCTGTGTATGGTCAACCCGCATGAAGAAAAAGCAGACATATCCCATCGGAACCCCCATATGCTGAAGTGCCGTAAACACAATTGCACGGTTGGTTTCCAGGCAATACCATAAGTTCGGAAGGAGATTTTTTAACGGTAACGGATACGGTTTGAAATCATCATAATGATTACTGTCAAACAGTACCAGCATCTCACGTTCCGTATCTCTTGTCCGCTCCACACAAAATTCTCCCGGGTTTCTGTTTTCTTCCAGGAAATCCATTTCCATCACGCAACACATATCATAGAACATCGGGTTCCTGAGATGCTCTACAATCTGTTCATGAGAATCACAGCGCTGGATTTTTGACATAATTGCCGACTGCCTGATTGCTTCATCCTGGTACAAATAAAACCTGTCGTTCAAGGAATTTAAATACCTGGACGCGTCTACGGATTCTTTGTCCTTACATCCGCAGGACTCTGCCAAAACAAGTCTTGCAGGTACATAAATACTTTCTGTTTTCTTTTTATACCGGTTGGCATTTTGTAGGACTTCCAACATTTTTACAGCCACATCCGCCGCTTCGCAGCTGGCTGATGTAATACGCGGTGAGGAAAAATTAATTTCCGGAATCCCGTCAAAGCCGGTCACAGCCACCTGCTCCGGTATTTTTATTCCGTGTCTGCCCAGCACCCCGCATACGGCAATGGCCATTTTATCATTGGCACAGATAATAGCTTCCGGAAGATTGCCCGAAGCCACTATGTTTTCTGTAGCCTCTTCTGCCGGGCCGGACCAGAAATCACCATAACTTACCATGCTGTCATCAAAAGGAATCTGATGCTCTTTTAATACCTGTTTGAACACCTCCAGACGATGGTCGGAAAACGCATTGTTTCTCATGCCCGCCATAAAGTGAAGCTTGGTAAGATGATGATCCTCTATCATATGCCGTACCATTTCCACAAAGGCCTGCTCCTGATCAAACTTAATATTGATACAGCCTTCATGCTGTTCACCCAGAACAATAATCGGAATATCAAAATTCCTTGCATTTTGAATAATTACTTCTACCACCAGCTGGTCCTGTATGGATTCTTCATATACAACGATGGCATCAATAACGGAAAAATCTATCAGATTATAAACGTAAAATTTGGCATCGGCATGAACGCTGTCATTGTTCAGTGCCGAACTGGTGTTATAGACAAACACACCGTACCCGGCCGCAGATGCTACATCATTTATAGCCGCAATATAATCACTGGTTGTATCATCCTGTATTCTTGCAACACAGACTGCAATTATTTTTTTGTCTCCGATCATATCTGCACCTCAGTTTCTTTTGCTTACAGCAGTTTCTCCGTCCTCTTACTGCAGGCTGTTCATCAGCTCTGCCACCTGCGCCAGGTGCTCCCTAATAGGAAGTTTTTGCGGACATGCATCTTCACATGCACCACAGGACATACATTTGTCAGCCCGTTCTTCTTCCTTTGTTTCATGGAAGTAACGCCATTTTGCAGCGCCGGCATTGTTATACATGCCATAATTGTTCCAAATGGCAAAGTTTCTAGGAATGTTTACTCCAAACGGACACGGCATGCAATAGCGGCAGGCTGTACATCCATTCTTAATTCTTGATTTAACTTCTTTAATCACATTATCAACTGTTTCCAGCTCTTTTTCGGATAACCTTTCAAAATTTCCGAAAGTTTCCAAGTTATCCTTCACTTGTTCCTCCGTAGACATACCGCTAAGTACCACCTTTACCTGCGGCTTACTTGCCACCCAGCGCAGTGCCCAGGATGCAACACTCTTCTCCGGACGAACATTCTTAAACAGTTCTTCTACCTCAGGCGCATAGGATGCTAATGCACCGCCCTTGATTGGTTCCATAATCACAATCGGCACATTCAGTTTTTCGCAAAGAGCATAGCCCTTATCACCGGCCTGTTCATCGGTATCCATGTAATTATACTGAATCTGGCAGAAATCCCAGTCACGATATGTAACAATTTCTTCAAAGGCCTCATAATTATCGTGGAAGGAAAATCCCAGATATTTGATTTTTCCCTGATTTTTTAATTCAATCATGTCATCCAGCACGCCCATTTCACACATTTCACGGAAACGGTCTTTATTTAAAGCATGTAAAAGATAAAAATCAATATACTCTGTCTGCAGACGTTCTAACTGCTGATGAAAGATCCTTGTAGCATCCTCTCTTACTTTAACGTCCCAGCATGGAAGCTTTGTAGCAAAGTAAAAGCTGTCACGCGGATACTTCTTCATTGCCTTACCCACGAAAGGTTCGCTTTCTCCGTTGTGATACGGCCACGCAGTATCATAATAGTTAATCCCCGCCGCATAGGCCTCATCTAACATCTGCTGCGCTCTTACTTCATCGATTTTTCCGTCTGTTGTAGGAAATCTCATACAACCAAAACCGAGTAATGATGTTTGAATCCCAAGTTTGTCTAATGTTCTAAATTCCATTTTAAATCCTCCTCCATTGCAAGCAGCAACCGCCCGCTAGTGTTCGCAACAACAGTTCTGCTTTCCGTCTGTGTAAGTAACGCTGAAATTTGTAAATTCTGCCGTGTTATTTCCTACTGCATACAAACCAAGAAGCACACCGGTAAACCCTTCGGAAACTTCCTTGGATACATATTTTGTCTGGCCAGAGCCGAGATATATGGTATCCTCCAGCATACCGTCTTCTCCGATTGGCATGACCGTAAAGCGATAGCTTTCTCCGTCGCAGCTAAGTAAAAGATGGGCTTTCTTTGCAGGCAGTTTTGCTGTTGCCTGTATATGCTTTATTCCGCCGATATTCAGCCGTAATACTGCTTCATATCCTTCTGCATCGGAAGCCTTACAGACTGCCAAATCATAATGCTCGTTTTCACAGGAATATACGGTTACTCCTGCTTCTCCCGAATCAGCTTCAACCGTTACGGCCAGATTCATGCGAAACTCCCGTTGCCGAATACCCACAAAGGTTGGAGAATCTACCTGATCCAGTGTAATATCGGTTCCGTGCAAAATCGCTTTCCGGTCACCCAGCTCATAGTTCTCCGCCACAGGATGACGCATGTAACACCAGTCAATATTCCAATTTGTATTTTCAAAAGTGTATAGCAGCTTCGGCATCTGAAGGAAATCACCCTTCATTCCGTAAGCCGCATCCATGGTACCGTCTCTGCCTACCGTAAACCAGCCGTCCTCCCGGAAGGTAACCGGTGCCATAAACACCTCGCGTCCCAAAATATGATATGCTCTCCACATGTGAATCTGACGAAAGCCCAGACAAATGATATGCCAGTCGCCAAATTTGTCCTGAATCAGGTCACCATGACCGACGCCCTGAATCACAAAGGGAGCTTTGTTCCGGTTGGTCAGTACCGGATTGTCCGGATAATTTTCAAACGGGCCCCAAACAGAATCGGACTTTGCATAAGTAACCATATGACCGTATTCCGTACCGCCTTCTGCCGCCATCAGATAGTAAGTATCTCCGATGTGATACATATGCGGGCTCTCTAAAAATCTGCCGCCGCTGCCCTTCCAGATGCATTTGCTCGGAGACAATTTTTTACCGGTAGCAATGTCGATTTCACACTGAACCACACCGCCTTCTCCGTTATCGTCGGAACCGTTGCTCATGAAATAAACATGATTGCCGTCAAACAACAGGGACGGATCGATGCCGTTTTGCTCCACCGTAATCGGTTCGGACCACTCCCCGTAAATATCATCGGTGTACACGTAGAAGTTCTCATGGGTAGTGTCGTTGGTTGTTACCATGTAAAACCGGCCGTTGTTATACCGGATGGTAGGTGCAAATACACCGCCGGAACTGGCAACTTTGGCAAGCTTTACCTGGGATTTTCTTGTAAGCACATGGCCAATCTGCTTCCAGTTCACTAAGTCATCACTTTCAAACAGGGGAACCCCCGGAAAGTATTGGAAGGAGCTGGACACAAGATAATATTTTCCATTGGCCTCACAGACACTCGGGTCCGGATAAAAACCGCTAATAATCGGATTTGTATATCTCATTTGTATCTCCATTCTGCCAAACAAATCTATTATATATAGTATATCACATTTCTACTGTTCCGTCAAAGCAATTGCCACCTTGACTGCCTCCTGCGCATCCCTTGCATATCCGTCTGCGCCGATTTCCTTGGCATAGTCTTTCGTGGTTACCGCGCCACCGATAATTATTTTAGCAGAAAGGCCTGCCGTGTTCTTTAAATCCACCACTTCTTTCATACGGGTCATGGTGGTAGTCATCAGTGCAGATAAGGCAATCAGGTCTGCTCCGGTTTCCTTGGCTTTTTCGATAATGGCCTCGGATTCCACGTCCTTGCCCATATCCACTACCTCAAAACCATAGTTCTTTAACATCAGCGACACCAGATTTTTTCCGATATCGTGGATGTCACCTTTTACCGTAGCAATAATTACTTTGCCTCTCTTTTTACCGTCACCGGTTAAAAGCAGCGGTTCCAAGCGCTTCATGGACAGCTCCATGGTTTCTGCAGAAGCAATCAGCTGTGGCAAAAAATACTTCTTTTGCTCAAAGAGTTCACCCACCCGGTTAATTGCAGGTATTAAATCTTCATTTAATATTTTATCTGCCCGTTCCGCTTCAGATGCACCATATGCGCTATCTTTCAGTGCAGTTTCTGTTAAACTTATGATATTTTTCTTATTTCCTTTGAGAACGGTTTCAAACAATGGTGCCCTTTTGTTTTCAGATTGTTCCGCCGATGTGGT
>JAZQJL010000346.1:0-6358 GCA_045541595.1 Lachnospiraceae bacterium
ACTGGAGTGTCATCGCCTGGGAACTCATACTCATTTAATAATTCTCTGATTTCCATTTCAACGAGCTCAAGAATTTCAGCATCGTCTACCATGTCACACTTGTTCATGAATACAACGATGTAAGGAACGCCTACCTGACGGGAAAGTAAGATGTGCTCCTTAGTCTGAGCCATTACACCGTCAGTAGCTGCTACTACAAGGATAGCACCATCCATCTGAGCAGCACCAGTGATCATGTTCTTAACGTAGTCAGCATGTCCTGGGCAGTCTACGTGTGCGTAGTGTCTAGCCTTGGATTCATACTCAACGTGAGCTGTGGAGATAGTGATACCTCTTTCTCTTTCTTCTGGAGCCTTATCGATGTTTTCGAATGCTACTGCTTCACCAGTACCAAGTCTCTCATGAAGAGTCTTAGTAATAGCTGCTGTTAAAGTTGTTTTACCGTGGTCAACGTGACCGATTGTACCGATGTTACAATGTGGTTTGCTTCTTTCGAATTTAGCCTTTGCCATTTTGGAAATCCTCCTTAAAAAAATACTAATTGTTTTTAAGCATTATCTGCTCTATTTTTCCGGCAGTCTGCGGTTATTTGCCGCAGACCGCGGCAGAATTCCTGTTATTCCGCCAGATACTCTCTCATTATATTTCATAATGAAGTTTTTTTCAAGCGGTTTTTTCACTGTTTATCACAGTTTTTTGTGGTTTACTTGCCCTTTGCTGCAAGAACCTTTTCCTGAACACTCTTTGGTACCTGCTCGTAGGTGGAGAAGAACATGGAGTAAGCACCACGACCCTGTGTCTTAGAACGAAGGGTTGTGGAGTAACCGAACATTTCAGCCAATGGCACGAATGCACGGATTAACTTGGAACCATTGATATCTTCAGAACCTTCGATACGGCCACGACGGGAGCTTACGTCACCGATAACGTCACCCATGTATTCTTCAGGAACTGTAACCTCTACTCTCATGATAGGCTCAAGGAGTACAGGAGCAGCCTTCTGCATAGCTTCCTTGAACGCCATGGAACCGGCAATCTTGAAGGCCATTTCGTTGGAGTCGACTTCATGGTAAGAACCGTCCCAACAATTTGCCTTAACACCAAGAACCGGATATCCGCCAAGGATACCACACTTCATAGCTTCTTCAATACCAGCCTGAACCGCTGGGATGTATTCCTTAGGAATAGCACCACCAACTACGGTGTTCTCGAACTCGAATACCTTCTCGCCGTTAACATCCATTGGCTCAAACTTAACCTTACAATGACCGTACTGACCACGACCACCGGACTGCTTAGCGTACTTGGAGTCGATGTCAACAGGCTTTGTAATACCTTCCTTATATGCTACCTGAGGAGCACCTACGTTAGCTTCTACCTTGAATTCACGAAGGAGACGGTCAACGATGATTTCCAGGTGTAATTCACCCATACCAGCGATGATGGTCTGACCTGTTTCTTCGTTAGTAGTAACACGGAAGGTTGGGTCTTCTTCAGCAAGCTTTGCTAAAGCTTCACCCATCTTATCCTGACCGGCCTTTGTCTTAGGCTCGATAGCGATATCGATAACCGGTTCAGGGAATTCCATGGACTCAAGGATTACAGGGAACTTTTCATCACAGATTGTATCACCTGTACTTGTTACCTTGAAACCAACTGCTGCTGCAATATCACCGGAGTAAACCTTTTCAAGGTCTTCTCTCTTGTTAGCGTGCATCTGTAAGATACGGCCTACTCTTTCCTTCTTGTCCTTAGTTGCATTTAAAACGTAAGAACCGGAGTTCATTGTTCCGGAGTATACACGGAAGAATGCGAGCTTACCTACGAATGGGTCAGCCATAATCTTGAATGCTAATGCTGCGAATGGCTCTTCATCGGAAGACTTTCTTGTGATTTCGTTACCATCCATGTCAGTACCCTTGATATCCGGGATATCAGTTGGTGCAGGCATGTACTCGATAACAGCGTCAAGAAGCTTCTGAACACCCTTGTTTCTGTATGCGGAACCGCAAAGAACAGGGATGATTGTTGTGTCGATGGTAGCCTTTCTTAATGCCTTCTTTAACTGCTCTGTAGATGGTTCTTCACCTTCTAAGTACATTTCAAGAAGATCATCGTCTGTTTCACAGATCTTTTCGATCATTTCTGCTCTGTATGTTTCAGCGTCGTCCTTCATATCATCAGGAATTTCTGTGATTTCAATCTGATCGCCCTTATCATCCAGATATAAATATGCTTTCATTTCGAACAGGTCGATAACGCCCTTGAAGGTGTCTTCCTTACCGATTGGTAACTGAAGAGCAACCGGGTTCTTACCAAGTCTTGTTCTGATCATGTCTACTACGTTGTAGAAGTTTGCACCGGAGATGTCCATCTTGTTAACGAAAGCCATTCTCGGTACGTGATACTTGTCTGCCTGACGCCATACGGTTTCAGACTGTGGTTCTACACCACCCTTTGCACAGAATACGCCTACAGCACCGTCAAGTACACGTAAGGAACGCTCAACTTCTACGGTGAAGTCTACGTGTCCTGGTGTATCGATGATGTTGATACGGTTTTCCGGAGCACCCGGAATCTTCTTGTGCTCGAATTCCTGTGTCCAGTGACATGTGGTAGCAGCGGAAGTAATGGTAATACCTCTTTCCTGCTCCTGCTCCATCCAGTCCATGGTCGCATTACCTTCGTGTGTGTTACCGATCTTATGGTTAACACCTGTGTAGTATAAGATACGCTCTGTAAGAGTTGTCTTACCAGCATCGATGTGGGCCATAATACCGATATTTCTAGTTCTCTCTAACGGATATTCTCTTCCTGCCAAGGTTTTTTCCTCCTATCTAAATTATGCAGTAACTACTAATTACCAACGATAGTGAGCAAACGCCTTGTTTGCCTCTGCCATCTTGTGCATATCTTCTTTTCTCTTCACTGCGGAACCTGCGTTGTTAGCGGCATCCATAATTTCGCCTGCAAGTCTTTCCATCATTGTCTTCTCGCCTCTCTTACGGGAGAAGATTGTTAACCAACGAAGAGCTAAAGCCTGTCTTCTGTCTGGTCTAACTTCTACTGGTACCTGGTATGTTGCACCACCGATACGTCTTGCCTTAACTTCAAGAGCCGGCATAAGGTTGTTCATAGCTTCTTCGAATACTTCGATAGCGTCCTTACCTGTCTTTTCTGCAACAATTTCAAATGCACCATATACGATCTTCTGGGCAGTTCCCTTCTTACCGTCTAACATAACATTGTTAATTAACTTAGTAACAATCTTATTGTTGTACAACGGATCTGCCAATACATCTCTTTTGTGATTATGTCCTTTACGTGGCACGTTGCTTCCCTCCTTAATTATCGACCGTTTGTTACGGCCATTAATTCAACGGTACTCACATTACTTTGTGTTCGCGCTCGGTTTAATCTATGTTTTCAAACTGCGCAGCCTTTGTGTGGTCTGAAATAGGAAAATTAATACCTGCACTAAATTTAGTAATGGAATAATTTCTTGGTTACTTTAAATTACTTAGCGTCCTTCGGTCTCTTAGCACCATACTTGGAACGAGCCTGACGTCTCTTAGCTACGCCTGCTGTATCAAGTGTACCTCTTACGATGTGGTATCTGGTACCTGGAAGGTCCTTTACTCTACCACCACGGATAAGTACAACGCTGTGCTCCTGAAGGTTATGTCCCTCACCTGGGATATAACTTGTTACTTCGATACCATTGGAAAGACGAACTCTGGCAATCTTTCTTAACGCAGAGTTTGGCTTCTTAGGAGTTGCTGTTCTAACTGCAGTACAAACTCCTCTCTTCTGTGGAGAAGATGTGTCAGTTGCCTTCTTATTTAAGGAATTGTAACCCTTTAATAAAGCAGGTGCTGTGGACTTCTTCTCAATAGTCTGTCTACCTTTTCTAACTAACTGGTTAAATGTAGGCATTAATCTTCACCTCCTGAATTATTTCCCTTCTGCCGCATTTTATGCGGCTTCTTGGTTGCAATAAATAGGCCGCGCAACTATTAAACTAGTCACTTTAGCATGTGCACATTTTTGCGCAACAAAAGAACGCGCCTAGCACACGCGAAGTATATTATATCGTGAATAAATGCAAGTGTCAAGCAGTTTTTTATAAATCCACCCCAAAATATTCTTCCAGATATTTTGTGATATATTCTCCCCGAAACTTTGCAAAATCTTTTATCTTCTGAATGTGATTTTTTGTAGTCCCCGGTTTTGCATAAATGTCTTCCGCAGTGTTCTTTAAACTGTCCAAATGTTCAAAGTAATAGGAAAGTTCTGCATCCCGTTCGGCGCACATTGCATCTAACATTTCACAGATACTTTCATAAGAAAGCACCCCGTCCCGGTATTCTACCATTTTATCAATAAAAAAGCTTCTGCAGTCTTCCCTCTTGAGCAGACCGGCCAGTAAAGCGGAGTACCTGTCATGGGAAGGATTCAGCACCTGACTGATATCATTTCGCGCAGCTCCCTTTTCCCCGGTGCTGTTGTAGGTTGCAAATCCCACATCTGCATCATGAAGCAAAAACCGCCACCGGCCGTCCTTCTCTCCGGTGCCGTAGGCCTCGCCTTCGGCAGCATAATAGCGGAAGCAGCGGAAATTTCCCTGAGGCCAGTCATAGTTTGAAATATACATATTAAAGGCCATGTACTCCAAATAATTCTCCACATCAATCCAGTCGCAAAGCTCGGCGTAAACGGACTCCTTTGTCAGATCCGCCTGAGTAAACTCTAAGTAGGTTCTGTTATATTCTTTGGCAGCTGCATACTCTGCTTCATCGGATTTTAAGGATTTATACCGGTCCGAGCCTTCCAAAACCACAAATTCACCGTCGCTCTTCCCGTTGCGGTATTGAAAATACTTATCGCAATACGACTCATGCAGCCAGTAAAAACCGTAATATTCTCCGTTTAAATATGCTACTGCGGGAACTACTGCCTCATAGGCGTCAAACCCGTATTTTTTGCCGAGACGCTGTGCCAGCTCATCCCGGATGAACCCGTGTTGGAAATCATCTCCGCCATTGCGGAGCACCAGCTTGTCATACTTTTTTATCAGTTTTGTACCATCTGATGTAGTTGAACCGAACACCGTTGTTTCGAAGGTTCCCATACCTTCCTGATACTCTTTCCGCGCGTACAGCTTCAATGACTTAACTGCAAATTCCCTGGAACTGCCTCCGTAAACACGCACTCCGGCATATTGGGCAAACAGCGCCTTGCCGTCTGCCGAGACCGCTTCCACCGACACAACCCGTTCCGAAGCTCTTCCCCTGTTCTCATAATTAGTTCCGTATAAGATGCCCTCCGGGCCCTCCGTTAAGTCCGCCGGATTTCCGTTAATGGAAAGCACGATGGTGGAATACCGTTCCTTTACTTTTTCGCCTACAAAATAGGTGTGCACATAGGTGTCGGAATTGCTGCCGTCTGCATACCAGGCCTTAGCACGAATGCTGTATACCTTTGGTGAGGCCTCCCCGGTTCCTTCCAGCAAAAGTGGTTCCTCATACCGTGTGGAATCTTCCGCAGGTTCACTGCCGTCCATGGTGTAGGTAATATATCTTTCTTTCTCTGTACTCAGCTCCAAAGTAACTGTTTCACTAAAGAAATAGCCCGCTTCCGAAAACATCACTTCCCCATCCGTCCCCTTCCATGCCGGAGCCGGTGTGGCAGTAGGACTTGGCGTAGCCGTTGGTGTCGGCGTTTCTGTCGGTTCCGGCGTCGGCGTTTCCGTCGGAACAACCGTCGATGTCGGAGCTGTTGTTGGTGCGGCATATTCCGTTGGCATCGGTGTATTGCTTGGCACAGTAATCGGAGTAGGAGAAGAGGCCGGAATCACCACCGGTCTGATTTCCTGCTTTTTAGACGGCTCTTCATTGCATGCTGCAAGACCGAGCAACAATCCTGCCGCAAGCCACAGCCAGAGCCTCTTTTTTTCTGTTTGCTTCACGTTCCTCTCTCCTGTTTCTTCTGTTTCTTATTCTTTGACTTCTTCTATATAATAGATGGCCGCATCGTAGTCCTGATACACTTCCGTACCGGCATTATATCCCGTACCGGCAAAGCTCTGCGCCAGATGCACTCCCGCTTTGTTTAAAAGAGAACCGCTAACCGTCACATCCTCCTTGGCTCCGTCCATTTTAATGAACTTGGCCAACGCATCATGAAGCAGGGAGTCCTGCCTGATGTGAATCGGTGCAATCATATTAATCAGTTCCCCAAAGCGATGCAAGTCATGCTTGACCGGGATATTATAAAAATGATAGGACGCATCTTCCCTTAGCCCTCTGGTTTTCAGCACATGATGGCCGGAATGCGGCGTCACCTGCCCCTGTACGGT
>JAZQJL010000347.1:0-5850 GCA_045541595.1 Lachnospiraceae bacterium
CTTTTATTATGATGGTGCTGATTGCACCGTCCCTGGTTGTGGTTATGTTTTTAACCATTCCGATGTCGATTCTGTACACCAGATATATGACAAAGAAAACCAGACCGCGTTATTCCAAGCGCTCGGCAAAGCTTGGAGAAATGAACGGTTTTGTGGAAGAGATGATTACCGGACAGAAGGTCATTGAGGCCTATGCAAGGGAAGAAGTCATGCAGAACCGGTTTTATGATGTGAATAAGGCGGCTATGGATGCCTATTATGATGCGGATTACTGCAATGCCACCATGGGGCCGACGGTCAATTTTATCAATAATTTATCCCTGACCCTGGTTACGGTGTTTGGTGCGTTGCTTTACTTAAAAGGAACCTTATCCATTGGTAATATTTCATCCTTTGTGCAGTATTCCAGAAAGTTTTCCGGACCGATTAACGAGGTGGCAAACATTGCGGGAGAAATCCAGTCCGCTCTGGCTGCGGCGGAGCGCGTATTCCGCGTATTAAACGAGGCGGAAGAGGTGGCGGATGTTTACGGTGCGGTGGATTTAGACCGGGTGGAAGGCCGGGTGGAAATCGACAAGGTTACCTTCGGCTACAAAGAAGATGCGCCGATTTTAAAGGACTTCTCCCTGGATGTAGAGCCGGGTAAACTGATTGCTATTGTAGGGCCTACCGGTGCGGGAAAAACAACGCTGATTAACCTGCTGATGCGGTTTTATGATCCGCAGTCAGGAGAAATCCGCATTGACGGTAAAGAAAACCGGGAAATCAAGCGGGATGACTTGCGACGTGCCTATGCCATGGTATTGCAGGATACCTGGGTATTTGGCGGCACAATTTTTGAAAATATCGCCTACGGCAGGGAAAATGCCACCATGGAGGAAGTGGTAGAGGCGGCAAAGGCGGCTCATATCCATTCCTACATAAAACGCTTACCGGAAGGATATGATACCATCCTGACGGAAGACGGCGTGAACATTTCCAAGGGGCAAAAGCAGCTTCTCACCATTGCAAGAGCCATGCTGCTGGATTCTAAAATGCTGATTTTGGACGAGGCAACCTCCAACGTGGATACACGTACGGAAATCCGCATTCAAAAGGCGATGGAAAAGCTGATGCAGGGAAAAACCTGCTTTATCATTGCCCACCGCTTGTCCACTATCCAGCATGCTGATTTGATTCTGGTAGTCAATGACGGACAGATTGTGGAGCGGGGAAATCACGAAGAGCTGATTGCGAAAAAAGGATTTTATTACAAGCTCTATACTTCACAATTTGAATAAAAAGTGGTATAATAATCTGAAGGCTGCCGGAAGACGTACTATATCCGGCCCGAAAACACCGAGGAAATCCGAAGGATTTTCGAGGCGGGGCAATAGATTAACTCAGAAAGGCCAGGTAACTACCTTGAAAGAAATTATTTTTTTAAAGCCCGTCTTTAAACAGATGATTTGGGGCGGCAACCGGATGGCAGCAGAGTATGGCTACGACATTCCGGGAGATAACACAGGGGAATGCTGGGCAATCAGTGCCCATGCAAACGGCGACGGCACTATCGCCGGAGGCACCTATGACGGTGTCACATTAAGTACATTGTACAAAGAACACAGAGAGTTATTCGGTAACAGTAAAGAAGAGGTTTTTCCGTTGCTGGTTAAAATTATTGATGCAAAGGCAGATTTATCCATTCAGGTACACCCGGATGATGCATATGCAAATGTAAACGAAAACGGTTCCCTCGGAAAAACAGAATGCTGGTATATTCTTGACTGCGATGAGGATGCGACCATTGTCATCGGGCATAATGCAAAAAATAAGCAGGAACTTCGCAGCATGATTGAAGAAAACCGGTGGGAGGAACTGATTTCTGTCCGTCCTATCAAAAAGGGAGATTTCTTCCAAATTGAGCCGGGCACGGTACATGCCATCAAAGCCGGCACCTTAATTTTGGAAACCCAGCAGAGCAGTGACATTACCTATCGTCTTTACGATTACGGCAGACTGCAAAACGGTAAACCGAGAGAGTTACATATCGAAAAAAGCATTGACGTAATTGAGTGTCCGCATCAGGACAGAACAGCAGAAAACAAGTTTGTTACCGTGCAGGATGCACAGGTACAGACCATGGTTTCCTGTCCGCTTTATACTGTAAAGAAAATCTGCTTAAAGGGGGAAGCTGATATTTCCATGGAGGGCAGCTATCAGTTATTCAGTGTAATCGGAGGAAGCGGAAGCATAGACGGAACACTGGTAAAAAAGGGTGACCATTTTATTCTGCCAACCGGTTACGGCACATATAAGCTTTCGGGAGAGATGGAGCTTATGACATCTTTTACGGAAGGAGACAAATAATACAATGAACAACTGGTTAAATCCTGATAACAAATTTTTCACCTTTATGGGCAAGGCCTTTGATACGGTGGTATTAAATACCATCTGGCTGTTGCTCTGTCTGCCGCTTCCTGCCCTGACCATTGTCTGGGCAGTGCAGACCGGAATGTTTTTTTTACTGATATTGACAGTTTTGACAATACTTCCTATTGTGCCTGCAACCACAGCGTTGTATTATGCAATAGTGAAGTCCGTCCGAAGAGAAAGAAGTTATGCCATCAAAGAGTTTTTCCGCTCCTTTAAGCGCAACTTAAAGCAGGGGGCTGTTATTTCTCTTATCGCATTAGTGCTGGTATTTGTGCTCTACATTGATTTCCGTTATGCACGGGAGCTTATGAATGCAGGAAATTCTTCCGGAA
Organism: Lachnospiraceae bacterium; assembly: GCA_045541595.1. Taxonomy (GTDB): domain Bacteria; phylum Bacillota; class Clostridia; order Lachnospirales; family Lachnospiraceae; genus SIG299. The sequence goes on from JAZQJL010000347.1 coordinate 2,748, forward strand.
GTACATATTTGGGTGTGTTCCTTGTAATTTCCGTTTTGTTTTGTGCCATGTTTGCTTATATCTGTCCGATTCTTTCCAGATTTGATATGAAGCTTAGCGGCATTTTTAAAACAGCCTTTGTTATGGCAACCAGACATTTGCTTACCACCATTGCACTTCTGATTCTTTTGGTTGGTACCCTGCTTGGCTGTTACATTCTTTTGCCGGGAATGTTTTTCCTGCCGGCGGTGGCGGTATTGTTGGCATCCTTCCTGATTGAGAGGGTATTTAAAAAATATATGCCTGCAAAAGAAGAGCCTGCAGAAGGGGAAGAAGAAGGCGACCACGAAAGAGATGAATGGTATTTAGAATAATAATCCGAAAGAGGAGGTATTTTGTATGGAAAATCTATTAAACCGACAGATGGATTGGGAAAAAGTAGAGGCGGTAGTGTATGCGGATACCAAATACCCGTTCCAGATTCTCGGACCACGTATGACAGCAGGCGGTGTGCAGATCTGCTGCTTCTATCCGGGGGCAAAAAGCGTTTCTGTTAAGGTAAAGCGTTCCAAAGAGGTCTATGAAATGGAATGTCTGGATGAGGCGGGCTTCTTTGGCGTTCTGGTGGACAAGGACAAGATTTTCAAGTACACCTATGTGATTACCAACGGGGATGATACCGTATGGGAGCAGGAAGATGCATATGCGTACCTTCCGGCGCTTCCGGACAGCGAACTGGAATTGTTCGCTCAGGGTATCAATTACAATATCTACAAGCTGCTTGGCGCACATAAGAAAAAAATCGGCAGTGTAGAAGGTGTGGAATTTGCCGTATGGGCACCAAATGCACAGAAAGTCAGCGTTGTAGGCGATTTTAACATGTGGGACGGCAGACGTCATCTCATGGAAATGCAAAAGGACTCCGGCATTTTTGCCCTGTTTATTCCGGGAGTAAAAGAAGGAGATATTTATAAATACGAAATTCGCATCAAGGGCGGAGCTAATGTATTAAAGGCAGACCCTTACGGAACCAGTTCCCAGATGCGTCCGGACAATGCTTCCGTTGTGGCAGATTTGTCCGGCTATGAATGGAACGATAAAGAATACATGGCAGCCAGAAAGAAAGCCAATCCTCTGGATGGTCCGGTTAATATTTACGAGGTTCATCTGGGCTCTTGGAAAAAGCCGGGAGAGGAAGAGGGCAGACCGTTTTACAATTACCGTGAAATTGCACCGGAACTGGCAAAGTATGTACAGGAAATGGGATATACCCACATTGAACTGCTGCCGGTAATGGAGCATCCGTTTGACGGATCCTGGGGCTATCAGGTAACCGGATATTATGCTCCGACCTCCCGTTACGGAACACCAAAGGATTTCATGTATTTTATGGATTATATGCACCAGAAGGGTATTGGGGTTATTTTAGACTGGGTACCGGCGCATTTTCCAAAGGATGCCTTCGGCCTTGCAAGCTTTGACGGAACCTGTCTGTATGAGCACCAGGACAAGCGTCAGGGCGAACATCCGCACTGGGGCACTTTGATTTTCAACTACGGCAGACCACAGGTTTCCAACTTCCTCATCGCAAATGCACTGTACTGGGTAGAGCAGTACCACGCAGACGGTATCCGAATGGATGCGGTTGCTTCCATGCTGTATCTGGATTACGGTAAAAACGACGGCGAATGGGTAGCCAACAAATACGGCGGAAAAGAAAACTTAGAAGCTATAGAGTTGTTAAAACATTTAAACTCCATTATGCAAAAGCGCAACAAGAATGTGCTGATGGTTGCGGAAGAATCCACCGCATGGCCAATGGTTTCCGGCCCGGTAGAGGACGGCGGTCTTGGCTTTAACATGAAGTGGAACATGGGCTGGATGAACGACTTCCTCACTTATATGAAGACCGATCCGCTGTTCCGTAAGCACTGCCACGGCTGTATCACCTTCAGTATGATGTATGCCTACAGCGAAAAATTCCTGTTGGTATTCTCCCATGATGAAGTGGTACACGGTAAGGGTTCTCTGGTAAATAAGATGCCTGGTGAGTACGAGCAGAAGTTTGCAAACTTACGTACTGCCATGATGTTTATGACCGGTCATCCGGGCAAGAAGTTTTTATTCATGGGACAGGAATTTGCCCAGTTCTCCGAGTGGAGCGAGGCAAGAAGCCTTGATTGGGAGCTGATTGACCAGTACGATAAGCATAAAGAATTCCATCAGTTCAGTAAGGATATGAACAAGCTTTACAGAACGGAAGCTTCCCTTTACGAGCAGGATTTCTCGCCGGAGGGCTTTGAATGGATGAGTTGCATGGACGCAGACAGAAGCATTGTTTCTTTTGTACGCCGTGCTAAGGATTCCGATGATATGTTATTGTTTGTTTGCAACTTTACACCGGTTGCTTACGAAACTTTCCGTCAGGCAGTTCCTGTGTACGGAAAGTATAAAGAAATCTTCAACAGTGATGCTGTGAAGTACGGCGGTACAGGCATGGTAAATTCCAAACAGCTTGTGGCAAAGGTAGAACCATGTGACGGCAGGGATTACTCCATCGAGATGAGTCTGGCTCCGCTGGGCACTTCCGTATTCCGCATCAAGAGAGAAGAAGAACCAAAAAAGAAAACTGCAGCAAAGAAAACCGTAACGAAGAAAGCTGCAACAAAAACTAAGGAGGCATAAGAAAAATGGACTGGGATTTTATTTTTGAATTTTTAAAGAATTCTGTATTTCCGGTAGCAATTAATGTATTACTTGCGCTGATAATTTATTTGGTTGGCGCGAAACTGATTAAAGGCGTATTAAAGCTTTTGGAGAAAACGTTTGACAAGACGGATATTGACGAAGGCGTAGAATCCTTCTTAAAATCTGCCATTAAGATTGTATTATATATCGTTCTGATTTTTGCAATTGTCGGATTCCTCGGTATTGAAACAACCGGCCTTGCTGCATTGTTTGCATCTGCCGGTGTTACTGTTGGTCTTGCACTGCAGGGCAGTTTATCCAATCTGGCAGGCGGTGTACTGATTCTTGTATTAAAGCCGTTTAAGGTTGGCGAATACATCATTGTCGGCGGTGATGAAGGTACCGTAATCAGCATTGAAATTTTATGCACCAAGTT
>JAZQJL010000348.1:0-3012 GCA_045541595.1 Lachnospiraceae bacterium
TGAATCTGGCAGACGAGATGGGAGTAAGCTATCAGGCGGTGTCCAACTGGGAGAGAGGAAATTCCATGCCGGATATCTCCAAATTGCCGGAGCTTTGTAAAATTCTTGATTTGAGTTTTGAGGAGCTGGTTGGAGAAAAAAGTGAGCAGACGGACATTACTGAGCGAATGATGAAGGATGAAAATGCAGAGGTCAGCTTAGAGGAAATCGCACAGGTAGTTCCGCTGGTAAAACCGGAAAAGCTGGAGGTTAAGGTAAAGGAAGCAATTAGAAAAGGAGAAAAAATATCCTTTTCCACATTGAATGGCCTGGCACCGTTTATGGACAAAGACCGGCTGGGAGAAATGGCAGAAGAGCTTGCGGATATTGATTTGAAAAAGCTGACGGCATTGGCCCCGTTTTTGAACCGGGAAACGCTGGATAGCATTGTGGAAAAACAGATAAAAGAGGAGCGCCTGGACACGGATCATGTCGTGGCAATTGCCCCATTTTTAGACAAAGAAACCATTCAGAAAATTGTGGAGTATCTTATTTCCCATGGGCGCTCCGATAAAATTATTGCAATTGCACCTTTTATGGGAAGAGAAATGTTTCCAAGAAGTTTACAGGAAATCAACCTGGGAATAGAAAATGACAGAGTTTCTGTTACAATCAATTACCCGGGTGCAAATGATACTGATTCTGACGAAGAAGAACTGGACGATTTAGATGAGGATGAGGTGGCAGAGCGGGCATTCGCTGCATTGGAGAAAGGAAATGATGTGGAGGAATACCTGGACTACATGGACGAAGACGATGTTGATGAGCTGGCTCTCAAAGCCTTGGAAGCAGGAAGAAATACAGAAGCTTTTTTGGATTACATGAGTGAAGACGGCGTGGAAACATTGGCAAATAAGGCTTTTGAACTAGATAAACCTATCGAAGACTATTTGGACTACATGGACGAGGATGCCATCAAAAGTCTATTATTAAAAGCAATGCGTAAATAAGAAGTAAAAGAGGTAACAGCGTAAAAGGTTGTTATCTCTTTTTATTTTACACTCCCGGTGCAAGACTATAAAAAAGAGACAGGCTATAATAAAGTTATAAAAAAACAAAAAAACTTTAAAAAAAGTAAAACTTTTTAAATCTGAACCGGTACTAACATATGTAAACAATATCGGTTACATAAGAAAGGAAGAGTGTATTATGAAAAAAAGAAATTTAGTATTAGGATTGTTAGTTGCAACGATGGTGAGTCTGGCAGCGTGCGGAGGAAAGGATGGTTCCGCTTCTGATTCCGGTTCGGGGTCCGGTTCCGGCACAGCATCAAAGAGCAAATACGCTCCGGTAGCAGAGGAAGATGCGGTGGCATACATCGGTGATGTGGCAGTGGAAATGGACATGACCTGGGAAGCATTCCGGCAACTGATGAAGGATAACAACTGGACCATTAATGAGAAGAGCGATGAGTCTGATTTCCCAATGGGTGAGGACTATATGGGCAATGGCTTCATCGATACTCAGGTAGGAACCATCGAGTTTTTCTTCATGGACGATAAGGAAAGAAATGATTCCGTGTTAAGAGCCATCGAAATTAATCCAAATACCGTGGATTGTGATAAAATCAATGTATGCGGCATTACTCCGTATTCTGACTTGGAAAAGGTGGAAAAAGGGCTGGAACTGATTAATGAGCACGAATATTATAAGGAATTTAAGCTGGATGACTGGATGTCCATCACCCTTTATGATCCGCATCTGGAGGAGCATGGTATCCGTATTGAAAGAAAGCAGTATCAGGTAAGAAGCCTGGAAGAAGCCTTTGATTTAAAGCAGTATATGCTGGAAACCTATCCGGATTTCGTCTACGGAGAAGATATGGAGATTTCCAATCCGAATGCTACCGGTGAAGTGGTAAATTTTACAGATGCTATGAGTCTTGTAATCGGAGATGAGTGGGAAATCGATTCTGAAACAAATAGTCTGGTAACTTACCGCTTAAAGGAAAATGAAGAAGACAGCAAGCATTTCCGCATGTATGTAAACCGTACCATGGCATATTCCTCCATGCATAATCTGGAATATATTGAATATTTGCAGAGAACCATGAAGCAGTTTGTAAACCAGGAGAATGTGAAAATTTCTGATATCAGGGTAAATGGACGACAGGGTTACTATATACAGCAAGCGATAGAATCAAAAAACAATTCGGACAGCACACAGATTATCATCAATGTGGATGGCTATGTTTACTTCCTTGGCTGCTATTACTTTGAGGAGCAGTGGGAGAATCCGGCAGAACTGGAAGCTTATATTGAAAAGGCAATGCAGGTGTTTGGCACTATGACAGTAACTACTGCAAAATAAGAAGAAAAAGAGTTCCGCACCGGAGTATGTTATGCACCGGGCGGAACTCTTGTATTAAATAAGTGTTATTTGAGAATATCTTCAATTTCCACATCGTCACCGGCCAGACCAAGCAAGAGAGTTAAAATTTCTTCCCGGTCATAGTAGGCTGCACGGATGGTAATCCGGTCTCCGACGTAAAGGCGCTGCTCTCCGTCGTCCATTTCTTTCAAAATATCGCTGCCGGCATGGGAGATGCTTTCAATGACGGAAGTATGAGGCCACATGATATCCCGCAGGGCTTTACCTACCACGAAATCTCCCGGAGAAACAATCAGGGTAAAGCGGGAAATTTTCATTTGCTTGCCGTGGTGATAGGCTTCCGTCATTTCTTCCAGGGCCTTGTCGTAGAATGGTGTCAGGTTAAAAATCTCTGTGATAAAGCTGACAAGGAAAACGACCAGTGCTACGTAGAAAAGCCCGGTAAACTGTCCGGAAAGCTCTAAAAACAGCACAGAGGCGGTTAACGGAGCCCGTAGGGTTCCGCCGATAAAGGCGCACATGCCAAGAAAAATAATGGCGGAAGTAAGCTGCGAAGGCATGCCGAGCAGTACTAACAGCTTAGCAATCAGGGCAGCCGCCAGGGCACCGATGGCCAGAGTAGGAATAAAAATACCGCCGGTG
>JAZQJL010000349.1:0-12720 GCA_045541595.1 Lachnospiraceae bacterium
TCCTCGTAAGAAGGAAATCATCGCAGAGGCAGAGGCAACCATTGAAAAGATTTCCAGAAACCACAGACGTGGTCTCACAACAGAAGAAGAAAGATATAAGGCAGTTATTGAGACTTGGAAGCAGGCCGATGATGAAATCACCACCGCGATTCTTACCGGTCTTGACAAATACAACAACATCTTCATGATGGCGGACTCCGGTGCCCGTGGTTCTGACAAGCAGATTAAGCAGCTTGCCGGTATGCGTGGTCTCATGGCCGATACATCCGGTAGAACTATCGAACTTCCGATTAAGTCCAACTTCCGTGAAGGTCTTGACGTACTGGAATACTTCATTTCCGCTCACGGTGCGCGTAAGGGTCTCTCCGATACCGCACTCCGTACCGCTGACTCCGGTTACTTAACCCGTCGTCTGGTAGACGTTTCCCAGGAACTTATTATCCATGATGTGGATTGTAAGAAGGCTGATGGTGAAATTCCTGGTATGTGGATTAAGGCATTCACCGACGGAAAAGAAGTTATCGAGAGCTTAGAAGAAAGAATCACAGGCAGATTCTCCTGTGAGACTATTTATGACGATAACGGAGAAATCATTGTTAAGGCTAACCACATGATTACTCCAAAGCGTGCGGCTAAGATTGTAGCAACCAAGGCAATTAAAGATGCAGGCATGGATGCAAAGGTTAAGATCCGTAACGTTCTTACCTGTCGTTCCCATGTTGGTATCTGTGCAAAGTGTTACGGCGCAAACATGGCTACCGGCGAAGCAGTTCAGGTTGGTGAAGCAGTTGGTATCATCGCGGCTCAGTCCATCGGTGAACCTGGTACACAGCTGACCATGAGAACCTTCCATACCGGTGGTGTAGCGGGTGACGATATTACACAGGGTCTTCCTCGAGTTGAAGAATTATTCGAGGCAAGAAAGCCAAAGGGTCTTGCTATTATCGCAGAATTCGGCGGCAAGGTTTCCATTAAGGAAACAAAGAAGAAGCGTGAAGTTGTTATCACTAACGAGGAAACAGGCGAAACAAAGAATTACCTGATTCCTTACGGTTCCAGAATTAAGGTTATGGAAGGTCAGGTTCTTGAGGCTGGTGACGAACTGACAGAAGGTAGCGTAAATCCACACGATATCTTAAAGATTAAGGGTGTACGTGCCGTTCAGGACTACATGCTCCGTGAAGTACAGCGTGTATACCGTCTGCAGGGTGTAGAAATCAACGACAAGCACGTAGAAGTAATTGTTCGCCAAATGTTAAAGAAGGTTCGTATCGAAGAAAACGGTGACACCGAGTTCTTACCGGGCGTTATGGTTGACATCCTTGATTATGAAGATATGAATGAAAAGATGGTAGCAGAAGGCAAGGAGCCGGCAAGCGGTAAGCAGGTAATGCTTGGTATTACCAAGGCATCTCTCGCAACCAACTCCTTCTTATCCGCAGCTTCCTTCCAGGAAACCACAAAGGTTCTCACCGAGGCAGCTATCAAGGGTAAGATTGATCCACTCATCGGATTGAAGGAAAACGTTATCATCGGTAAGCTGATTCCTGCCGGTACCGGTATGAAGCAGTACCGCAACGTGAAGTTAGACTCTGATGCAAACGAAGAAATCATCTATGAGGATGATTACGAAAGCTTCGGCTATGAAGAAGAGTATCAGGACTTCGGTGTTGAATACGAAGGTTCCGAAGAAAACTTCGAAGAAGAAGGATTCTATGAGGAAACGGAAGAGTTCGTAGAAGAATAGAATTAAAAACTATTGGGCCGTCCCCGGGGGCGGCCCTTTTTGTGTTTTCTTTTTTATCGCTAGCCTATTCCCCTTTTTTTGAAAGTATGTTACAATAATGGATAGGTGACTGTGTTCAGGAGCAGTCACGAGGAATACATCACAAACAGGGAGAAAAAATAGAATGGATAAACGATTAATTGCGCGATATCAGTTGAATGATGCAAATAATATCGGAAAGGACAGCTCCGGCAACGGCAACGACGCGGTAGCTTTAGGTGCTAAGGCCCCAAAGGTAGAAGAAATCTGCGGAAGAATGGCTGCTCATTTTTATGGTGGAGAATACGGCGTTTCCTATTTGGAATTGCCAAAGGATATATTAAAGAATGTGAGTGACAACACCGGTTTCACTGTTTCTGCGTGGGTATGTGCAGACCAGGGCAGAAGCAACTGGGAAAGAATCATTGATTTTGGTAAAGGACAGAGCGGTCCTTATATTTTCTTAACACGTTATATGCGTGGTGTATGCTTTGCCGGCGGTGATATTGCGGCAGATGCAAGAAAGCAGTGCCCAACGGGCGAGTGGCAGCATATTGCCATGACCATTACAGGAACCAAAGGGGGCTCTCTTAGCAGCGCCGGTCCTAGAATTTATATCAACGGTGAACTTAAGATGGACGGTTTTATCAGTCAGACCTCCAGCGGCACCTACAAGGCATACCGGGCGTTCCTTGCAACCTTGGAAGATTTGTCTAATTATGACCATAACTACATCGGACGCTCCCAGTTTGCGGCAGATGCAGATTTCTGCGGCTCTCTGGCAGATGTGCGTCTGTATTCCGATGCACTGTCCGAAGAAGAAATTTTAGGACAGATGTGTGAATCCTTAAGTGATGAACAGGTGCTGACACTGGCAAAGAATAAGTTTTTAACCGGTCCGGAAAAGATTATCAACGGTGATTTAAACCTGGCAGAATCTTTAATGGACGGCAGAGTAAAGGTAAACTGGAGCTGTGACAAGCCGGAAGTAATTTCGGCAACCGGCAAGGTGGCTGCCGTGCGTAAACCGGCAGGCGTGGTGGTTACGGCAGAATTGGTTTGCGGCGAGTGCAAGGCAGAAAAGAGCTTTGCGGCAACGGTGCTTCCAAAAACAACGGCGCCATATGAAATTACCATTTACGGTGACAAAGAAACCATCGACATCAGTGACACTTTGTACGGTCTTTTCTATGAAGATATTAACAATGCGGCAGATGGCGGCATTTATGCGGAAATGGTACAGAACCGTTCCTTTGAGAACTTCCGGTTTGATACCTATGATTTCCGCAGCGGCGAAAACGGTAAGTCCACCGGCAGAATCCATGATGCGCTTCGCTTCTGGTTCGGCGATATTGACAAGGTAACCGTCAAGAATAAGGGGGGCTTAAACAAACACTTCGGCTTAAAAGATAAGGATGCCAATGCATATTACATAGAGGTTCCTGCAGGCACAAAGCTGTACAACCGCGGTTTCTGTGATAACAGACTGGACTATTCCATGAACTTAAAAGAAGGCGTGGGTTATAACTTTACCATCTGGGCAAAGCCTGTGAAGGCAACTCCTGTCAAAGTGGCATTATTAGATGCCGAAGGCAATAAAGTAAGTAATGAAGTAACCCTGAAGCTTAGCAAAAAGGGTGAGTGGAAGAAGTATAAGGCAGCAAAGCTTACAGCCACCACTACCTGCATGGGCCAGCTTTCCATGGAATTTGAAGGCAGCACTGCCATTGACATGGTTTCCTTAATGCCGGACGACGTATGGGGCGCGAAGAAAGAGAAGAAGTCCACTAGTGCCAATGCAAACTTTAAGGGCAATCCAAACTATAGATTAAGAAAAGACCTGGTGGAAGCTCTGGTAGAGCTTCACCCAACCTTCCTCCGGTTCCCGGGCGGTTGTATTTCCGAAGGCTCCTATATTTGGGAGAACGTATACGACTGGAAAGAATCCGTGGGCGACGTGGAAGTCCGTAAGGAAAATTTTAACGTTTGGGGTTACAACATGACCATGGGCCTTGGCTATATGGAATACTTCCAGTTAGCAGAGGACTTAAATGCAGAACCGCTTCCGGTTATGGCCTGCGGCGTGCTTTGTCAGGCACGTTCCGACTATGCAAATCCGGCGGGGGGAAAGCTGCAGAAGAAGTACATTAAAAATTTCACCGACTTAATTGATTTTGCCATCAGCACAGATTTTGAGAACAACGAATGGGCGGCTCTTCGTAAGAAGATGGGCCATGAGGCGCCGTTTGGCCTGCATTATCTTGGTGTTGGTAACGAAAACTGGGGTACGGAGTTCTTTGCAAGCTTCGAAACCTTTAAGACTGCCATTGACAAGTACATGAAGAAGAACTATCCGGGTTATCCGTTAACCATCATCTCCACGGCAGGTGCCCAGGCAGATGACGGTGCATATCAGGAGGGCTGGAAGTTCCTGGCCGGCTACTTAAAGGGCGGCGCTACCGTTGCCTTCACCGATGGAGAAAAGAGCTTCACCGAGGATGTAACCTGGTATAACAAAAATAAAAATTACATGGATACCATTGTGGATGAGCATTACTACCGTTCCAATGAGTATCTGTTAGAGAATGCAGACCGTTATAACTACTATTATCGTTCCAACAAGGAAAATCAGACCTCCAAGGTATTTGTGGGCGAGTATGCTTCCACGGATAAGAACACCCTGGCAGGTGCTGTGGCAGAAGCTGCGGTAATGACCGGATTTGAAAAGAACTCCGATGTGGTCCGCCTGGCGGCAACCGCACCGCTGTTCAATAAGGTGGTAACCGACGGTACTTACCGTTGGACACCGGACGCTATCTGGTTTGATAACGAGTCTGTCTGGAGAACACCAAACTACTATGTACAGCAGATGTTTGCTAAGTACATCGGTAAGAAGCTTCTGGAAACCGGCTTTGAAACCTATCATCAGGGAAAGAAGATTTCTCTTGTTCCGCAGGGCGGTGTGGTAATTACCGCAGAGGGCGATGTGGAATTTAAAGCCATGAAGGTTACTGCCAACAAGGGCAAAAAGGTGCTGTTTGAGCAGAACTTTGAAGAAGCTTTGGCAGCAGGCATTGTTGCGGTGGAAAAGGGCTTCCGCAAAGGCTATTGTATCAATAATCCGGCATGGAGCAACTATACCGTAGAAGTAACTGCGGTAAAGAAGAGCGAGGATGCAGCTATCTTTGTGGGTGCCGGCCTGGCAGCTGCCAATCCGGAAAAGGCAAGCGTTCTGGAGTACTGTGTGGGTACCAATCGGGGTACAGGGCTTAAGGTAGTAAAAGACGGTGTGGAAGGCTACACCCTGGGTGATTATTCCTCCAGTGTATTTGCCGGAAACTTACGTGCCTGCTACGATGAAACCGTACCGGCAGGTAAGGAATATACGGTAACCGTAAATTACGGCGGTAAGGACGGCAAGTCGGTTCTCTGTTATTATAACGAGAGCGGTTCCAAGGAAAAGAAGGGCCTGTTGGATAACAAGCTGGAAGCCTACAACAAAGATGTGTTCCATTCCGTAACCGCAGATGACGAAAAGGTTTATGCAAAGTTTGTTAATGCAGAAAACTTCGACAAAAAGGTTCTGGTAAAGCTTGACAGCCTGGCGGTGCAGAATAAGGCTGAAGTTATTACCCTTACCGGTGAGGCAGAACTGGTACATAAGCCAAACGTAAATACAAAGGAACAGGAATGGGTAGTTCCGGTAAGCAAGAAGGCAAACGTAAAGAACAATGTGCTGGAGCTTGTGCTTCCTGCAAATTCCGTTAATGTGGTAGTGTTTAACAGAGCGTAAGAAGAATTGTTTTATAGGTGGCAATAAAACTCCGTGAAAAATTTAACAAAAAATAAAATTACCTATTTCCTTTTTGAGGATTATCATGTATAATGTAAGCAATGCAATGAAGTTGTATACATGCTTACATAAATTTAAGGAGGATTTTTCAATGTTAGTATCTGCAAAAGAAATGCTGGAAAAGGCAAAAGCTGGTCACTATGCAGTTGGTCAGTTCAACATTAACAACTTAGAGTGGACAAAGTCCATTCTTTCCGTAGCACAGGAAATGAACTCTCCTGTTATCCTCGGTGTATCCGAAGGTGCAGGTAAGTACATGACAGGTTACAAGACCGTTGTTGGTATGGTTAACGGTATGTTAGAAGAAATGAACATCACTGTTCCTGTAGCTCTTCATTTAGACCACGGTAGCTACGAAGGCTGCTTAAAGTGTATCGAAGCCGGTTTCTCTTCCGTAATGTTTGATGGTTCCCACTATCCAATCGAAGAGAACATCGCTAAGACAAAGGAACTGGTTGCTCTCTGTAACGAAAAGGGTCTTTCCCTTGAAGCAGAAGTTGGTTCCATCGGTGGTGAAGAAGACGGCGTAGTAGGTGCAGGTGAGTGTGCTGACCCTAACGAATGTAAGGCTATTGCTGATCTTGGTGTAACAATGCTTGCAGCAGGTATCGGTAACATCCACGGTAAGTATCCTGAAAACTGGCAGGGTCTTTCCTTCGAAACTCTGGACGCTGTTCAGCAGAAGACAGGCGTTATGCCATTAGTTCTTCACGGCGGTACAGGTATCCCTGAAGATATGATCAAGAAGGCAATCAACCTTGGTGTAGCTAAGATTAACGTTAATACAGAGTGCCAGTTATCCTTCGCAGCTGCTACCCGTGAGTACATCGAAGCAGGCAAGGATTTACAGGGCAAGGGCTTCGACCCAAGAAAGCTGTTAGCTCCTGGCGCAGAAGCTATCAAGGCTACTGTACGTGAAAAGATTGAGCTGTTCGGTTCTGCTAACCGCGCATAATCTTCGTACATAAAAAGAACAAAGGATAAGGGGATGCCTACAGACATCCCCTTTTATGTAAAAGTTGACTTTAACAAGATAACGTGTTAAAATAAAAGAGGTTTGGAAGAGACGGAAGGAGAAAAATCCTCTGCCCGCACGAGCGGGCGGGCATTTTTACTCCGTAAAAACAAGGAGGATTATCATGAAAGCAATTAACGCAGCAAAGGCTCCTGCAGCAGTAGGACCATATGTACATGCCGTTCAGGCAGGCAATACCATTTACACTTCCGGTCAGCTGGGACTTATTCCGGAAACCGGAGAGCTGGCAGTGGGCGTAGAAGCTCAGGCTGAGCAGGCAATTAAGAATCTGGAAGTGGTATTAAAAGAAGCAGGATGTACTTTAAAGAATGTAGTAAAGACCACCGTGTTCCTGGCAGACATCAACGATTTCGCAAAAATCAATGCCATCTATGCAAAGTATTTTGACGAGCACAAGCCGGCACGTTCCTGCGTACAGGCGGGTGCACTGCCAAAGGGCGGATTATTTGAAATGGAAGTTATCGCAGTGAAAGAGTAAGAAAGGTTGATTGGATGGAAAAAAGTAAATTAGAACCGGCAAAGGGTTTGGCAGAACTGGCAGCAAAGTGTCAGGCAAACAGTAAAGTTGACCCGGCACTTTATAGTGTGTATGACGTAAAACGCGGACTCCGCGATATTAATGGTTTGGGCGTGGTTGCCGGACTGACTCAGATTTCTGAGATTTTATCTTACGAAATTGTAGATGGCGAAAAGCGTCCGATGGACGGTATTTTACGTTACCGTGGTATTCATATTAATGACCTTTGTAAGGGATTTACTGAAGGTAAACGGTTTGGCTTTGAGGAAATTACCTATCTTCTCTTGTTTGGTACACTTCCAAATGCGCAGGAACTGACAGAGTTCCGGGAGCTTATAGGTAAGGGAAGAACTCTCCCAACCAATTTCGTCAGGGACGTTATTATGAAGGCGCCGAGTAAGGATATGATGAATACTTTGGCACGAAGCGTGCTGACTCTGGCATGTTATGATGAAAATACAAGTGATAACAGTATTGAAAATGTCCTCCGCCAGTGTCTTATGTTAATCAGTGTGTTCCCGATGCTGGCGGTATATAGTTATCGCGCGTATCGTCATTATGAACAGGGAAAGAGTCTGCTGATTCATAACCCGAAGCCGGAACTTTCTACCGCAGAAAATTTCCTGCGTATGCTTCGTTCTGATAAAAAATATACTGAGCTGGAAGCCCGAATTCTAGACCTGGCATTGGTACTGCATGCAGAGCACGGCGGCGGTAACAACTCCACCTTTACCACCCATGTGGTAACCTCTTCCGGTGCCGATACCTATGCGGTTATCGCGGCAGCCCTTGGCTCCTTGAAAGGACCAAAGCATGGCGGTGCCAACATCAAGGTAGTGGAAATGTTCCAGGATTTAAAAAAGCATGTTAAGGATACCACCGATGAGGCCCAGGTAGAAGAGTACTTGATGAAGCTGTTACATAAGGAGGCTTTTGATAAGAAGGGGCTTATTTACGGCATGGGTCATGCGGTGTATTCCATTTCTGATCCGCGTTCCGAGATTTTCAAACAGTATGTAAAGCAACTTGCTCTGGAAAAGGACCGGATAGAAGACTACAATCTTTATACCATGGTAGAGCGTATGGCACCGGAAGTAATCTCAAGAGAGCGTCGGATTTACAAGGGCGTCAGTGCAAACATCGATTTCTACAGTGGATTTGTTTATAGCATGCTGGATCTGCCGCACGAATTGTATACCCCGCTTTTTGCCATGGCAAGAATTGTGGGCTGGAGTGCACATCGTATGGAAGAACTCATCAGTCAGGATAAGATTATCCGTCCGGGTTACACCTGCGTGCAGGAGCCAAGGGAATATGTGAAGCTGGAAGACAGATAGGATTTCATAAGCGTTAGTTTTTTGGAAGGGCAGCTTTTGCTGCCCTTCCTTTTGTATTGCCTTTCCAACGAATTTCCCTGCTGACTCCGCTACTTTCCACGGGGGCTTGCCGAGTCCGTCTTTTGCGGCGAGGACGAGTGTCTGCTTATTGGCGTTTTGCAAAAACTCGCGGAACGGGAGGATTGAGGTGCTGTATTGAGATTTAGATTGTTCAAAACATCCTGCGGACGTACCTTCTAAGAAAAGTTCAGGGTATGTCAGACACAGGAAGTGTCCACATACCCTGAAAACTTTTCTTAAAAAGTGCTACGCACTTTTTGAACAATCCAAATGCGAAACACAGTGCCAACCACCCATCCGCTCAAACAGTTTGCCAAAACACCAAACGCAGCCACATCACCACAAAAGGCTGACTCGGAGCCGCCGGGAAAGCACGGAACGTCAGCGCGGGAAATTGGTGGAAAGGACGGAGAAGGTCACAAATGCCATATACGGTGAAATGTTATAGTGACATCACATACACCTGGCATGGGTTCCATTCATCCCAAAGGGTTGGGAAGACTTCAAACTCTTTGAAGCCAAGGGAAAGGTAAAACCTGTTGGTGTTATCATAATCTTCGTATCTGCCCATCTGTACGGTTTTTACCTGAAGGAAAGAGTAACCTGCTTCTTTTGCGGCGTCCTTTGCGTGCTCAAAGAGAGCTTTGCCGATGCCGTGACGGTGGTACTCTTTTAGTACACCCATGCAGGCAAGTTCGGCGGTATCTTTTCCTGTTTCCTTTAAGTATAGAAAGCCAATCGGTTGATTGTTTTCGTATGCGCAGAAAAATATGTTATTTTTGCTGCCTTCGATATATTCTTCCCGAGCTTCCGGGATGCCGAACCAGTCCGGAAGGGATTCCAGGATGAGACGGGTGATGTTTTGTTTTTCGGTGTTATTAGGTATTTTGGCTATATTCATAGTTGTCCTCGCTGGTGGAATAATTTATCAGTCTGATTATATCATATATTTATAAATATGAAAGTGAAAAGATTTTCTGCAATAATTCCATACGCAAAAACAGAGTTCCGAAGGACCTTTTGCCGGCAGTTCGGAACTCTGTTTTTTGGTTTCTTCTATATAATATGTACCCTTACTTCTGCGACTGTTCCATTCGGTGAATGATACCTGCCAGCTCGCTGACGGAGGCCTTGATGGAACGGTTTAATTCGCCGGAGTTTCCGGCTAAGGTTCCTACCTCCCCTGCTACGATGGCGAAGCCGCGGCCTGCCTCGCCGGCACGGGCTGCTTCGATGGAGGCGTTAAGGGCAAGGATTTTCTGCTTACTTTCGATTTTGTCTAAGTCTCTTGTTTTTGCTTCGATGGCATTGATGCATTCTACGGCACTGGCGATTTCATCGGAAACGGTGGTGACCACATTGGAGTTCTTTTGCTTGATGTATTCAAAATTAACCAGCATGTTGACGATGTCGCCAAGGAGCTTGGCGGAAGCACGGATGCTTTCTTCTGTTTTAATAGGAATTTTGCGAAGGGCTGCAATGTAGTCATCCGGTTCGATGCCGAACTCTACAGCCAGCTCACGGAACTTGTCTTCGTTTGGTTCGCCCGGTAATACCTGACCGCCAATGATTTTGCCGAGATAGATGTCGTCTACCATAATCGGGATGGAGAAGTCCATAAGACCGGCGTGACAATAGTAGGTGCCGGTGCACTCGTTATCGCATTTTACGCAGCGCTTGGCGCCTTCTGTGCAACCGCGGGTGTACTTCATACAGAAATCCGTAAAGCCGATTTCGCTGGAAATGTAATTGCCTTCGTTGTCAATGGCGATGGTAGCAAGACCGGTGGCTTTGGACCAGTCTTTCATAAGGCCGTCTAACAGGTTTAAATCAAAAAAATCTCTTAAATGCATATACGTACCTCCTAGTAGGACTTCTTTCCTATAATTATAGCATATTGTATAAGATAGTTCAATTGAATATAGTGGTTTTGTGCAGTTTTCACAAACTTTTTAAAATGTAAAAATTCAATTAAAAAATACTTGAAAAATATTGCGTTTTATAGTACAATGTCTTATGTTGTGAGTTGATAGCGAAGAAGCGTGAGGTTGCCACACAGCACTATCGTGTGGGTTTTCCGTGGAGCAAATGTCAAGTTATAATACCTGGCGACAAGTCACTGTACAGAACCAAATACTTCTGCCTCGGGCAGAAACGTGTCATTCAGCTTTCGGGAGGCTGAACATAGGGGATAACTGTGCGCCCCTTTCTCTTTTCCGATGAGCGCGAAACACACGGATGAGTGTACAGTCACCGCTTGTCGTACTGAAATTTAAGTGCGAATAAGGAGGCGACTTTTTTTATGGCAAGTCAAGTAATGAGAATCACACTCAAGGCTTATGATCATCAGTTAATCGATGCATCTGCAGCAAAAATCGTTGAAACTGTAAAGAAAACAGGTTCCAAGGTGAGCGGTCCGGTGCCGTTACCAACTAAGAAGGAAGTTGTTACAATCTTAAGAGCGGTACACAAGTACAAAGACTCCAGAGAACAGTTCGAGCAGAGAACTCATAAGAGACTGATTGACATCATTGCACCTACACAGAAGACAGTAGATGCTCTGAGTAGTCTTGAAATGCCGGCTGGTGTTCACATCGTAATCAAGATGAAGTAATCACTGCCACGGCGCAGACAGAACGGAAAGACGTTCAAAACACAAATAAGTTAGTAATCCTTAGGGTTTATATACAGGGTCCAAGCGTCATGCCGAAAGGCAAGGCCCAAGCATCCAGGTAGACCATCTAGGATGACCGGATGTGGGAAAGCGACCAAAGGTCGCTGCAATCAAAGTCTCGTAAACGAGCCTTTGGATTGCGGGTTTTCTCGAGCACAGAAAAGAAACCAACCCGGTCCGCTGTAGATTAACAGGAGGTGCAAAAAAATGAAGAAGGCTATTTTAGCTACAAAAGTCGGAATGACTCAAATCTTCAACGAAAACGGAGTTTTAATTCCGGTAACTGTATTACAGGCTACTCCAAACGTTGTTACTCAGGTTAAGACGGTAGAAAACGACGGATACGCTGCAGTACAGGTTGGCTTTGGCGAGATCAGAGATGTTCTTGTAAACAAGCCAAGAAAGGGACACTTTGCTAAGGCTGGTGTTGCAAACAAGAGATTTCTTAGAGAGTTCAAGTTTGAAAACGCTGCTGAGTACACAGTAGGTCAGGAAATCAAGGCTGACATCTTCGCAGAAGGTGACAAGATTGATGCTACTGGTATCTCCAAGGGTAAAGGTTTCCAGGGTGCTATCAAGAGACACGGTTTATCCAGAGGACCGATGAAGCATGGTTCTAAGTATCACAGACATGCCGGTTCCAATGGTCCTGCTACAACACCAGGTCGTGTTTTCAAGGGTAAGCACATGCCAGGTCAGATGGGTGCCGTTAAGGTAACAGTTCAGAACCTTGAAGTTGTTAAGGTTGACGTAGAGAACAATCTTCTCTTAGTTAAGGGTGCTGTTCCTGGTCCTAAGAAGGCTCTGCTTGTTTTAAAGGAAACCGTTAAGAAAGCAAACTAGAAAGCTTTAAGAAAGGAGGAACCAAACAATGGCAAACGTTAAGGTTTATAATATGGAAGGCAAGGAAGTTGGAACTTTAGAGTTAAACGACGCTGTCTTCGGTGTAGAAGTAAATGAGCATTTAATGCATTTAGCAGTAGTTGGCCAGCTTGCTAACAAGCGTCAGGGCACACAGAGTGCAAAGACACGTTCTGAAGTTAGCGGCGGCGGAAGAAAGCCATGGAAGCAGAAGGGAACAGGTCATGCAAGACAGGGTTCCACAAGAGCTCCACAGTGGACACATGGTGGCGTTGTATTCGCTCCAAAGCCACGCGATTACTCTGTAAAGATGAACAAGAAGGAAAAGGCACTTGCAATCAAGTCCGCTTTAACTTCCAGAGTAGCAGAAGAAAAGATTTATGTTGTTGATTCTTTAAGCTTCGATGAAATCAAGACAAAGAAGATGGCAGCAGTTTTAGATAGCTTAAAGGTAGAAAAGGCACTGGTTGTTCTTGATAAGAAGGATGAAAACGTAATCCTTTCCGCAAGAAACCTTCCTGAAGTAAGAACAGTAATGAGCAACAGCATCAACGTTTACGACATCTTAAAGTACGGCTCCCTCGTTATTACTAAGGAAGCAGTTGCACAGATTGAGG
>JAZQJL010000350.1:0-8151 GCA_045541595.1 Lachnospiraceae bacterium
GCCGTCCGGTAACTCCTGCTCTTTTACCACATAAACATTTTCAAAACCAAGCTCTGCAAGAACTCTTCTTACCGGAACATTACCGGTACCGTGCAGCGGTGTGTAAACAATTTTTAATTCCTTCGCCATTGCCTTAATGCAATCCGGACGAAGAACTAACTTCTTTAAGGTTTCGATATACTTATCGTCAATTTCTTTGCCGATTACGTGGTAAAGACCTGCTGCCACGGCATCTGCCTCGGACATTGTTTTAACGTTATTGAAGTCGGTAACTGCCTTTACTTCCTTTAAGATTTCCACATCGTGAGGAGGAGTAATCTGTGCACCGTCTTCCCAGTATGCCTTGTAGCCGTTGTATTCCGGCGGATTGTGGCTGGCAGTAATGTTAACACCTGCTACACATCCTAACTCTCTTAAAGCAAAGGATAATTCCGGAGTAGGGCGGAGGCTCTCGAAAATATAAACAGGGATACCGTTTGCACAAAGGCAAAGTGCTGTTTCTTTAGCAAATTCCGGAGACATGCGGCGGGAGTCAAAGGCAACTGCCACACCCTTGTCCTGCTTGCCGGCACGGATAATATAGTTTGCCAGACCCTGGGTAGCCTTACGAACGGTGTAAATGTTCATACGGTTAATACCGGCACCGATAATACCGCGAAGACCGCCGGTACCAAACTCTAATTCGGTATAAAAGCGCTCTTTAATTTCTTTTTCGTCGTCCTTAATGCTTTCCAGCTCTTTCTTGGTTTCCGCATCAAAATACGGATTGCTTAACCATTCCTCATACATTTTCTTGTAATCCATTGTAATCCTCCTCTTATGATAAATTTGATTTTCTTACAATTTGATATAACTGGTTTGAAACACCGGTTGTATACATTTTACCATTTTCCGAACCAATCCGCAATAGATTTAATCAATCCAGCTGAAGTTGTAGTAGGAATCATTTCCGTTATCGATTTCCGTGCAGTTAAAGTTCTTTACCTCGCCATCCGTGCGGATTACGGTAATGATGTAGAAACCGATGATTTTTTCAAAACTCATCGGTGCAGTGCCAAGTTCCACTCCATCCAATAGAATTGTCGCTCCGTTTGGTCCGAGAATATAAATCGCATTATCTAAATTCAGCTCATAGCCCATGCCGGTCACGGAAACACCGGTCATAATGCCCGAAGTATCGTTTTCATCATTGCCGCCGGCAGGATTCTCTCCCGTGGTATCACCTCCGGTGGTATTGCCGCCTGTGGTATCGCCGTCGTCAGGGTCTTCCTGCGGGTCATTTGGGTCAGTGGTAGGGTCGTCGTCATCCGGTTCTTCTTCCACCGGCTGTTCCGTCAGATATACCGACAGGTTCTGTTTTGGCTGGTCAATCAGCACCGTGGCCTGGTAGGATATATAGCCGCCCTCCGCAAATTCAAACTGATAGGTGCCGTACTCCAGTTCCACGCCGTCCGTATAGGCAGTTTTCACTCCGTCGATATACAGGTCTGCTCCCAACGGGTCAACATTTATAGTCAGCCAGCCTGTTTTAATCGGGCCTCTGCCGTATTCAAACACATCAAATACCGTAGTGCCGTCCCGCTCCACCGTCAGGGTCTCCGTTCCGGAGTATTCCCCGAATTCTACCTTTACGGAGTAGGTTCCCTCTCTTATCAGATAATTTGAAATTTCATAGATGGAATCTATTTTTGTATTACCGACGCTAATGGTACCGCCGATAAAATCCTCGTGATTTTTTAGGGTAATATATCCGTGGCCTTTGGACACCACTATTTCATAAATAACCTGTCCTACGCCGCGGACCGTCAGCACATCCACAGAAGTTTTCAAATCTCCCAGGGTAATCTGTTTTCCGTTGCTCATAACGCAGATACCGTCATTGTAACGGTAATTCTGTCCGCGGAAGGAAATCATATCCTGGGCAATTTCCATGCGCTCCACACCGGTTTTTTCCCACACTTCCGTGTTTTCCGGCTTCTCCCTGCGGTCCACTGCTTCACAGGCCGTGGAAACCCACTCTTCTTTTGTATTGATGGTGAAGCGGTACAAGCCTCCCTTTTCCAATTGGGAAGCGGTTAACTGGATGCCGTAACCATCGTAAAAATCAGTGGCCCCGGTATACACCAGCTTCTGCTGTTCTTCCTCCTTCACGTTATACACAGTAATCATTTTTATTTCCGTATCCAGATCAAGTACTACCGCCAGCACCTCTGTTTCTTCAGGAATCGGCAGCACTGCACTGGTGGGCGTTGCTGTAGGAAGAAGCGTCTCGTTATTCTGTTTTTTCTTTGGTTCCTCCTCCGGAAGAAATAAAATAGCAGTGCTGAGTATCATTAACACAATCAGCGTAACCATTACGGCAATGACACCGTTCTGTCCCTTTCCTCTGCGTCTTCCTGTCGAGCTCATTTGTACTTTTGCCCCTTTCCTCTGGTGTTCTATGTAAATAAGGTCTTAATACTTTCTTTTTTCATTTCCGCCTGGTCCATGGTTTGCAACAGTTTTTGCATATTTTTCTCCGGAATCCAGGACTTCCGGTTGTTATAATACTGGTTTGCCACTTTCCAAAATTTTTCCGGATAAGACAGCATCAACGGCAATAGCTGCAGTTCCTCCTTAGGGAAAGTCCGGATGCTGTTGTATGCTTCCAGCATATCATATCCCAACGAAATATCCCACTCCCATTTTTCCATCATTTTGCGGAAAAACTGATAAAAATCCTGCACCGGAATTCCGGCCGCCGCTTTATCAAAACCGGTAACAGCCACCTTTGTTTCCGGCAAAATCTGCACACTGTGATGTGTAAAATTTCCATGGAGCATGCTGCCGCTTTCTATTCTGCTTTTATAATAGTTCTCATATCCGGTCTGATTTAATAAACCGGAGGCAGATTCCGCCTGCATAAACTGGGTATCAAACTGGGACAGGAAATTCTGTTCAAACAGATTTTTCTGCTTTTTGGAGCGGATATAAGTCCTCACCCTTCGCAGCTCTTTGTTTCTCCGTTCAAAAAGCTCCGTCAGTTTTGGCTGCAGGCAAAATTCCCTCTCTTCTTCCGTAAGGGAAAATCCCTCCAGGCAGGTATGCAGCTTTGCCAGTGCCTCTGCTGCCTTTAACACATGCTCCCTGCTTTTTGCGTTGCACTCCTCACCGTAAAACCAGTTTCGCATCACAAACTTCTCACTATAAGGGCCTTCTACCAAAAATCCCTGTTCCCGGTTTGGCACATATAAATCCACTTCTTCGTATCCGCGATCGAAAGCAAACTGCTTTACTTTCTGTTCAAACCTGATTTTGCCTTCACTGTAGCTGCAGCTTCCCAAACATTTTAATCCCCGGTCTGTTTCCAATATCCAGACTCCTTTGACACGGCCGGCTCTGTATACTTCCAAGTCATACTGTGCCAATAAATCTGCAATTTTATCCTCCATACTCTTCCTCCGACCAAAATCATACTCCTTAGAGTTTATGTCGTGGAAGAACGGGTTATTCCTGCTCTAGGAAAGGAACTCTTGCGCCTGTTGCAAAAGTTTTTCTCTCTCATTCAGCGACGGATTGTCCAATACTTTTTCCAAAAGTGCCTCCAGTACTGCACCGATTTCTTTTCCCGGCGTTACCCCAAGACCGATTAAGTCTTTTCCGTTTACCGCCAGTTGCTTTAACGATACGCAGTCCTCCCGCTGCACCACTTCTTTATGAAGTCTGCGGGCCTCTGCCAGAATTTCAAGTTTTAACTTCAGCAGATTCGGATGCTGAGCCAGCACATCCGCCAGCTGCAGTTCCCATAAAAGATCCATCAAATCCGGTCCGAGGCGATGCATCATATGCCGCATGGCCGCCAGATTTTCTTCCCGGGATTCTGTCGGAATTCTGTACTCATTATGGGCCGCCACCAGGCGCACCACAAAATCCGTAGTTTCATTATCAAATTTTAAGCGGCGCAAAATTTCCTTTGCCTTTTTTGCACCGGCCAAGGCATGATTCGGAAAGCAATGCTCTCTGTTGCTATCCGTACTCTGCACCTCCGGTTTTGCCACATCATGAAGCAGGGCCGCATACCGCAGAAACTGCAGTTCCTTCTTTTCCCAGCCTCTTTCCGCAAGCACGGCATCCGCCGGAAACTCCGGTAAAACCTCCTGCAAATATGCCCGTTGAAGGTCTGTATTCCCGACAAATCCCACCACCCGCAACGTGTGCTCACCCACATTATACTGGTGATTTTTGTTCTTCTGCTCCGTGGCAAGCATGGCATCAAATTCCGGCAGCACAATCTTAGTAATTCCGTTTTGCTGCATCCACACCAACCGGTCCGGATGACCGGAAAGCAGTAGCTTTGTTAATTCCACGCGGATTCGCTCCGCACTGATTTTTGTTAAGTTGGTTGCCCGCTCCGCCGCCGCAATTCTTGTGTTTTCCTCAATAGAAAATCCCAGCTGGGCCGAAAACCGGAACGCCCGCATAATCCGCAGGGCATCCTCATCAAAACGGTCCCCTGCCACACCAACGCAGCGGATAATTTTTTTTTCCAGATCTCTTACTCCGCCAAAAATATCCACCATGCCGGTCTGCTCATTATATGCCATGGCATTGATGGTAAAGTCCCGGCGTTTTAAATCCTCCTCAAGGTTTTTGGTAAACAAAACCTCCTTAGGATGTCTGCCGTCCTCATACTCCCCGTCAATGCGATACGTGGTTACCTCAAATCCCTCTTTATCCAGCATCACGGTAACCGTGCCGTGCTGAATACCGGTATCAATGGTACGGCGGAACAGTGCCTTTACCTCATAAGGACTTGCCGACGTGGTAATGTCCCAGTCATCTGCTTCTCTTCCAAGCAACGAGTCCCGGACGCATCCGCCCACTGCATAGGCTTCATGCCCATGGGCCAGCAGTGTTTCAATAATTCTATTCACTTTTTCCGGCACCTGAATGCTCATGGACGGACTCCTTTTTATTTTAATTTGTAAACTCTGTTGCGGTTTGCGCCTTCTGCAAGAAGGATACCGTCATTTATTTTATCACACATAAAAAGAACTCGCAAGGCATGCCCTCTATTTTACTTTTCGCCCATTTCCTTCTCGGCTTCTTTTTTTGCCCACTCCACAGCATCCTGATACTTTTGTGTATTCCGGACACTGTCAAACCAGGCCCATTGCGGATTTGTCAGGAAGCCATGAAGATATACAGCCGAGCAGAAATTCACATAGTAAGACCCGTAAATGTCATGCCTGTTACCTTCCGCGTCCAGCATGGAAGAATAATCCTTACAAATTTTTAAATCAGAAAAGATAGCATTTCCAAGAGGAAGCCACTCATCCTCCAGGGCAAAAATCCGACGATAGGTGGCAAAGGCAGCATCAAACTCCTTCCACCCTTCCGTCAGCTTATTGTCACCAAACAGACAGGCAGCAAGAACAAACTGCTTGTAAGCATAGAACAGCGCCCAGCCGTCCGGGGGAGTAATCCCGTCACCAAAGGAAGCAATAATCTTTAATACCCCACGGTGATATTCTGCTTTTGGAGCCGGGCCAAAAGCATCCGGGAAACGGCGGTCTAACTGCAGGGCAAAATTTTCAAAAGCCTCAATGCTCTGATGAATCTGGTAATTCTGACGGTCAATCTGCACATCATAACGGGCCACCAGGCATCCCCGACGGGTATATGCCGAAGTCCAGGAGCACAGATTCAACCATTCCTCCAATTCTTCCTCCGGACAAACGCAGATAATATTTCCGACAGCTCCTTCGTGAAAGCAGGTGCCCTTCAAGCGGTGATACAGTTTTTTCATAGTCGGTAGATAATCCGACGTTTTGTCCTTGTTTATCAATAGGTAATTTTTCATAATATCCTGCAGGATAAAAGCAATCCGGTCATTATCCGGATACGTGTGATAATATTCTTCTGCAAATTGCATCTGTTCCAAGGTTCCGAACGGCAGAGCATTTATCTTCTCGTAAAAGCGCTGCAAAGCCGATTCTTTTGAATCAGCATCGTTGGAAAGCAGCTTGTCGATGCTAACGCCAAAATAGTTGGCAATGGCCGGTAGCAGCTCCATGTCAGGATAACATATTCCCAGTTCCCAACGGGATACGGATTGATAGGATACACCAAGAATATCCGCCAGAACTTCCTGGGTAATCTGCTTTTCCTTTCTCAGGGCTTTTAATTGTTCACCAATAGTAAGCTTCATAATTTTTCCTTCTTCCTTCCAAATTAGAAGTAGCGCTTCTTCTTGGACTTATTGTAACAATTTTTATCACCGGATACAATCTCACGTTTTGTGAGAATAATTCACGTATATCGTGAATATCCGAAGGACACCTTTAGTAGCTCAACTCCAAATCGCAACTCAGGTCACCCCGCCTGTTCGCACCAATTTCACGCACCTATCGTTCCGTGTTTTCCCGGCGGCTCCGGGTTTGCTGAACCTGCCGGTATGGATGCGATTGGTGTTTGGGCTATTGTTTGAGGCGGCAGGGTGTGGATTTGTCTGTCACCCGGCGATTTGCATTGATACATGAAGTGCGTAGCACTAAAAAAAGACATATAGTGCACCTCGGACAACGCATGTTGTCTACGAGTGCCTATATGTCTTTTTTGTTATGTCCGAAGGACACATGTATCAATTCAAATCTAAACAACAACCTAATCTCACACCCGCCGCCGAGTTATAGCCAAACACCAAGGAAGCCTCCATACGCTCCCGGCAGGTGACGTAACCCCGGCAAGCCCCCGCGGAAAGCAGCGGAGTAGGCAGGGAAATTGGTGCGAATCTATCTTAGTACGCCTTGCCCCAGTATACCATCTTCTTGGCAGGCTTGCCGCAGCATACGCAAGTATCCGCGATGGTTTCCTGCGCGAACGGCATACAACGGGAAGTGATTCCTGCTGTTTCCTTTAAGCTGTCTTCACAGGCACGGTCGCCGCACCACATAGCGCGGATGAAGCCCGGCTTATTAGCAGCGATATCCGCCATCTCCTCTGCGTTATGAGCGTCGTAGGTGTGTTCATCACGATGCACTCTGGCGCGCTCTAACATTTCCTTCTGCATCTTTTCAAGCAGCTTTGGAATCTCGGTTTCTAAATCGTCAATGGCAATGGCAACCTTCTCGCCGGTATCACGTCTTGCTACCATAGCCTGACCTGCTTCGATATCCTTTGGTCCGATTTCGATACGAACCGGAACACCGCGCATTTCATGCTCTGCAAACTTCCAGCCCGGACTCTTGTCGGAATCATCCACCTTAACTCTGCAATCGCCAAGCTTTTCACGAATCTTGTCTGCGGTTTCCAGAACGCCCTCTGCCTGCTGGCGGATTGGAATGATAACTACCTGGGTTGGAGCAATGGCAGGTGGCAGAACCAAACCGTTATTATCACCGTGAACCATGATGACTGCGCCGATGAGACGGGTAGTCATACCCCAGGAAGTCTGATGCACGTACTGTAACTTGTTTTCCTTATCGGTATACTGAATGTCAAATGCCTTAGCGAAACCGTCACCGAAGTTGTGGCTGGTACCGGACTGCAGTGCCTTACCATCGTGCATGAGAGCTTCGATAGTGTAGGTAGCCTTAGCGCCGGCGAATTTTTCCTTGTCTGTCTTCTGACCGCGCACCATAGGGATTGCAAGCACATCCTCGCAGAAATCCGCGTACAGATTTAACATCTGGATGGTTCTCTCCTGTGCTTCCTCAGCAGTTGCGTGGGCAGTATGGCCTTCCTGCCATAAGAATTCCATGGAACGAAGGAATGGTCTTGTGGTCTTCTCCCAACGTACAACGGAACACCACTGGTTGTATAACTTTGGTAAGTCTCTGTGGGACTCAATGATTCTGGAGTAGAAATCACAGAACAGGGTCTCAGAGGTAGGTCTTACACACATTCTCTCCTGTAAAGGTTCGGTACCGCCGTGGGTAACCCACGCTACTTCCGGTGCGAAACCTTCTACATGATCCTTTTCCTTGTTTAAGAGACTTTCCGGAATGAACATTGGCATGTAAACGTTCTCTACGCCGGTTGCTTTAAAACGGGCATCCAGTTCCTTCTGGATTAACTCCCAGATGGCATAACCGGTTGGACGGATAATCATACAACCCTTAATACCGGAATACTCTACTAATTCGGCTTTCTTCACAATGTCGGTATACC
>JAZQJL010000351.1:0-5501 GCA_045541595.1 Lachnospiraceae bacterium
AAAGGGGAACGGGTGGCAAATACACCGACTCTGGTGTTGCCTCCAAGGCGCGGCGGGCGTACCGTCGGCGACCATTCTTCCCCCCTGTCTGCCTCGGAAAAATGCCACAGCAGCCACAGATGGGAATACCCTTCTATTCCCCGGAATGCATCCGGATTTCGATACTCCGGTTCAAACACAATCCGTGATGTAAGGGATTCCACCAGGCCGCTTTGCCGCGGAATGCCGAACTTTTCTTTATAATCACTTTCTATATGCGCAATCACGCGAAATTCTACTGTTTCCATAAAAATTCCCCTTTCGGAAGTTGCTTTTATTATACACTACCTGTAGCAATTCCAAAAGGGGAAACTTTTGTTTTCTGTTATTCCTGAACCACTTTATTTAACTGCTCGGAAAGACCCTTAATCTGCTCTACGATATTCGCGAGACTCTCTGTACCGGCGGTGTTTTCCTGGGTCGCTGCAGACACCTGCTCCACTGCATTGCAGTTTGCCTGGGTATTGCTGCTGATCTGCTGCATACGGTCTGCCACTTCATTACTCTTCTCCCGGATTACTTCGGCTGCTTTATCAATTTCATGAATCTGGCCCACCAGTTCTTCGTTGGAGGAAGTGATCAATGCTGCAGATTCATTTGCTAACCGGATACTTTCCCTACCGGCTTTGGAATTCTTTGCATTCTCGCCCATGGCAGTTACCGCATCTTCGGTATTCTTTACAACTTCCGTAACAATTTCACCGATGCTTTCCACTGCCTTCTTGGTCTGCTCGGAAAGCTTCTGGATTTCTTCCGCAACCACGGCAAAGCCCTTACCCTGCTCACCGGCTCTGGCTGCCTCGATGGATGCGTTCAGCGCCAGAATATTGGTTTTGCTGGAAATACCGGTAATGGTCTGGACAATTCCGATGATTTCCTTAGATTCCTCACCCAGGGTACGGATAATCTGCTCGCACTCCTGCGTACTCCTATTAATCTGCTCCATATTCTCTGTGGCATCATCCATACGCTTCTGGTTTTCTTTTATATTCTGGCCAATGCGGTCGGTCAACTGAGCCGTACGGTGATTCATCTCACTGAGTTCCGCCAGCTGTGTCGTAATATCCTGAATTCTCTCATCCGCATAATCCACCGCACCGGTATTTTCCATGGAACCGGTAAGCAGACGCTCTGCTTCCTCCGCAATACTCTGGTTTGCCCGGAGAGAACTTTCGGAAATCTCAGAAAGCCGGGATACGGTATCGTATAACACATTGGAAGTCTGTGTCGCATTATCTTTCATAGCTTTCATGCGGTCAAACATTTCTTTCTGCTCTTCCGCACCCATCAGATTAGATAACAGGGAAGCGGTTCTGCCGCACAACATGGTAAAAATAGCGGCAACAGCAATAACCACCAGGGCTCTCGGAATTACACCGAAAATAATCATTCCCCGGACTTCCGTAAAGTTATCGTCTAACGTGGTCTCCATAAAGTAGGCTAACACCTGACCTACAGAAACACCCAATACGGTAAGAATTGTTGCGGAAATATTTAACTTCTTTGAAAAATACAGGCTGGCAATGGCAATCGGATATACATACATTGCCACCACATGCCAGGTTAACGTAATACTGAGTAAGGTAATAAATACTGCAGCACATACTACGTTAATATACTTTACCACCCAGTGCTCCAGTTTCAAGAAATTACTGAGCACGGTAGGTACCATCAGCAGGATACTTCCGCCGATGTACGCAAAGGTCATTACCGCCGGCTTTACCTCAAAGATTCCCACAACGTTCAAAATGAAAATCAACGTAAAAATAATAAAGGAAATTCTCATTACCTTTGCCACAATTAAATTGGCTTCTTTTTCGTTTTTCTTAAGTAAGCTCATAAAACCCTCCCTATGTTTTTTATTGATTAAATTCTTTGTGAACCGCTTCCACCTTGTCCCGAATGTCTAAAAACACCTCAGCCAGCACCGGATCAAAATCCTGGCCGCTGCCCTCCTGGATAATTTCAAAACATTTTTGAAGCGGCATCGCCTCCCGGTAACAACGTTTTTCCGACACGGCATCAAATACGTCTGCAATGGCCATAATCCTGGCGCATAACGGAATTTCCTTCCGTTTCAATCCTTCCGGGTAGCCTTTGCCATTCCACTTTTCGTGATGATACTTTGCCACCTGATAGGCCATCTCGGCATACTGCTCATTTCCCAGATGTCCGAAGGTTTCCTGAATGATTTTTCCGCCGTTTTCCGCGTGCTCCTTCATTCTGGCAAACTCCTCTTCCGTAAGACGTCCCGGCTTTTGTAAAATAACATCCGGCACGGAAACTTTACCAATGTCGTGCATTGGTGCCGCCAGGGAAAGATTCCTCACGTAATCCTTCGTCAGCACCTCTTTATAATATCCCCGGCGCCGCAATTCTTCTGCCAGCAAACGCACATACATGGTAGTCCGCCTGATGTGGCCTCCGGTACTACCGTCTTTATTTTCCACCAGCGTGGCAAATCCCATGGTCATTTCTTCATGATATCTGGCCAGTTCCAATACCGACGGGTTCTCCTGGTTTACGTATACACCGATGATAATCAGGGTTACGCAAAGGCTGGACAGTAACGCCTGGGGATGGAACATCTGATATCCGGTAATTCCCGCCATCAACAGCAAATATGTTAAGATACTGATTCTCTTATGTCGTTCAATATACTGCCATCTTCCGACAAAAATTACAATGCTGAGCAGGATATAAATTGCCGCCATGGCAAAGCAGGTATACGCCGACACACCCATGGAATAGTTGCTGACTTCTCCCTCAATATACTGTAAATTCGGTATGTTTACCACCACCAGAATAATGTTAATTACCAGCGGACTGTAAATCAGCCAAATGCCGCGTTTCTTTTTTGGTAGCCCTGCCGTAATTGACAGCATATAAATAAACAATCGGAAAATGAAGCAATCCAGTCCCACCAGAAAACATAGGTGAAACAGCATATTCGCCATGGGATTTACCTGATCCAAATGATTTACCGTATAGGCCGTCACTCCATCAAAAATCACACTGAATATTCCTACCATAAGCAGTGCATCAAACATGGAAACCCGCTTTTTGCGCCCATACCGCTTGCATTCCTTAATATAAATATACACTAGGTATGCGATAATCAGCAAACAACTGATTTGTAGTTTACAATGCTCCAAATTATTTTATCCTCCTTATATATCTGGCAATCTGCGCCGGACGTCCCTGATATTCTCCGGTCCCTTCGTATTCCTTTTCAAATCCGCATTTTTCCAATACCTTTTTGGATGCTGCATTTTCCGATACGCAAATACCGTATAGCTTCTCCGGATTCTTTTCTTCCTTTGCAAATTGAAGGAGTGCCATCAAAGCTTCCGTTGCATATCCTTCACCGGTAAATTCCTTAGCAATGTGATAGCCCACCTCATACTCTTCCTCCATCGGCACCAGTTGCACATAACCAATGTTGGTACCGTCCTTCAAAAGCACCGGATACACGAACGGTCCCTCGCCGGATTCATAGCAGCTCATCAAAAACTCAATAGTTTCTTTTGCCTCCTCTACCGTTTCAAACACCTCATCCGGCACAAACCGGCGGTTGTCCTCATCCAACGAGTTCTTATGTACATCCTCCGCCATAGCCAAATCAAATTTGGTTATGATTAAGCGTTCTGTCTCTACTCTCATTCTTCTGTCTCCTTGTACATCACAATTACATACTCATTGTCCTGAAATCCGTTTTTACGGTAAAAGTTTGGGGCCGGCGCATATTTATTTGTCTCCAATGTAAGTCCGGCCAAGCCGTTTTCTTTCCCATAGTTTTCTACCGCTTGAAGAAGCAAAGTGCCGCAGCCCTGCCTTTGCAGTTCCGGCTTCACAAACATTTCCTCAATAAAAACCTCTCTGTTATTCCACCAAACCTTTTCTCTGGCAAAAATTCCGCCAAGAATGACAGCATTCTCTTCCAACACATATCCGACAAACTTTTTTAAATCAAAGAAGTCCGTCAGGTACTCTATGGCTGTTTTCTTTTCCCAACGGCACTGCCACATGTCGTTGTTATAAACGCTACACAAAATATCTGCACAGGCAGGAATATCCTCCCGTACCATCTCTCTTATGTTCATCATACGCCTCTTTCTTCTGTTATGCAATTATTTTCCTGCAATACATTCTTTAAATCTAGTAGTCGTATTTTACAAGGTCTCCCTAAATATCCGCTTCAAAACCTCCATCGGCACCTCCTGTTTTACATAGAGTTGCAACATTCCCTTGGGCGTGATTTTATACTCTGTCAGCTCATCCGTATGCTGCATTACTGCCTGCGCCTCAACGTTGATATGGTTCTTAAACGGAATCAGTCTCACAAAAGCATCGCCAACCGTATAACTTGGTAATTTTGCCCATAACGTCTCCTCCGGTTCATGGGATGCACTTTCATAAATTATTTTTCTCAAAGTATGAAACAAATCAAAAATCTCTTTCGGATAGTTCTCTAAATACTCTTTTACCTGCTCATTCATTTTTCAAAACTCCTTCATATCTCTAAATGGCTTATTAAACGACCCGATTTCAATCAGATTTCCTTCCGGGTCCGCAATATAACAGGTTCTTTGTCCCCAAGGCTCTGTTTCCGGTTCCAAAACAGAAACAGCACCTTTACTGACAGCCTTTTCGTATTCTTCATCTACTTCTTCGAAGGTATCCACATACAAAGCAATTTCCGTATGACCATTGAGTCCTTTTATATACTCATACTTACGGCTTGTCATTTTCTCAAAATCTTTTCTGCCGTACAAAAGAAACAAGGTATCATCCTTAATCAGGTACACATTGGAAGTGTCTTCTCCTTCTTTTATTTCGAATCCTAAAACATCTCTGTAAAAGCGAATCATGGTAGGCATATCCTCTACAAATAAACCAAAACCATCCAATCTCATATTCATTACCTCCACAAACTCATCTTACCGATGCTTATACAGTACAAGTTCCGGATCAGCCCCGTTTTCACCATAGGTGCATACCAGCAAAAAATCCGGTGCGGCCACAAGGCCGAAACACCGTCCTTCTCCCGGCTCGCATTCTAATTGGTTCCCAAGATAGATGCTGTTGTCATCTAAAAACTTCACGGTCTGACCACTTGGAAGCGTGTATTTCAAATTGACAAAACTGCCATTTAAAGCATATAGCTCCTTTACTTCCGGCATTCCCGAAATATGTAATTCATTAAATTCTGAAATCAACTGTTGCTTAAATTCCTGATACTTTTCTTTTCCGCCAACCATAACACTACTTTCCTCCCCTTCTTTCTACAAGCCACTATAGCATTGCTCTTATTTCAGCCAATGCCTGCTTCTCTACCTTGGCATTCTCACATTTCTTCACAAAAAACCGTCCGCCCCGCAAGTCAGAAAACTGAAGGTATAAATCCTGGGAAGCAAAGGTTTCAAACAAACGGTTCTCTTCGTACTTTCGTGTAAACACCC
>JAZQJL010000352.1:0-8420 GCA_045541595.1 Lachnospiraceae bacterium
CCTTCCTTCTATCATCTCACTTTTTTATAAATATCTTTCCCTCTCCTCTTCAAAACAACATCTCCACCAATCCACCATACTCTCCACAATTTCATGAGTTTTTACCACCGCCAACCGTAACTCCATCTACCCGCTGTAAAAAGATTATTTTTGTCATTTTTTCGGTTGATGCATAAACCGTTCTGAAATGTAGAACCGTCCGAAAATAACTATTTTGACTCCTTAAATTCATGGTTAAAAGTAACTATTTAGCACCTCCATTTTCATGGTTACTCATTTTTTCGAACGAATTTTTAGGATTTTCAAAGCATATTTGAGAAGAAAATCACTAGATACGGCGGAAAGTCAAAATATTTTCATTCGAACAAAATATCAAATTTTCGAACTGCTCTTTGACAAACGTAGTCTAATCGTTTACAGACTGGCGGTGAAAGAAAATTGAATAGCGACATATTTCATGATTATCTGTTGGAACTGTTGCAACTAAATTCCAAGTATGATATTTTGAATGTGGGTAGTGCGCTTGATGAAATACCTATGAGTAGAAAAATAGACCTTGTAAAGAACATGCATCCTTATAGCCTCACTGCACCATCTTCTGAAAAAGGACGGTGGCAGACACGCTTTAAGGACGCAAACGGCAACTATAAAATCATCAAAGCACCAACAGAAGAAAAATTGTTAGAGAAGCTTGTCCCATTATACTTTTCCAACTCGCACCTTGAAAAACTAACCTTTTACAATCTTTTCGAAGAATGGATTGCTTACAAAAGCGAGCTTGCCGGAAGTCCAAACACCATTACACGACACAAGCAGCATTATCGGAAGTATTTTGAGTCATCCAAACTTCATTCCATGAAGTTAAAACAAATTGACTCTCTGGTGCTTGAAATGGAATGTAACCGCATCGTAAGGGATTTTAACCTTGCCCGAAAGGAATGGACGAATGTAAAAACTATTTTGCTTGGTATGTTTGAATATGCTCAACGCAAGAAGTATTTGACCGTCAATCCAATGAACGAGGTCAAAATCCTTGTGAAGTATCGGCAGGTAGTAAGAAAAACAGGAAAAACACAAACTTTCAATACGGATGAATTAGCAGAGTTAAACCACTATCTTGATGCAAAATTCACAGAAACGGACGATTTAGCCTTTTTAGCGGTTCGGATAAACTTCTACCTTGGTTTGCGTGTTGGAGAGCTTGTAGCGTTAAAATGGAGCGATTGGGAGGACGAAACCACACTGCATATTGTCCGTGAGGAAGTAAGGGAACAGGAAAGCAATACCCGTTATGTGGCAGACCATACCAAAACGCATCTTGACCGTTTTGTAGCAGTTCCACCAAAGGCAATCGAGCTTTTAAAGCAAATACCACGGCAAAATGAGTATATTTTCACTAGAGACGGAGAAAGAATTACAAGCCGACAAATCGCTTATGTTTTAGAGAAATATGCGGAACGGCAAGGATTACAGACCAAAAGCACCCATAAGATGAGAAAGACTTATGCTTCTCTCCTAGCTTCAAATGGTGTGCCATTGGATGCAATCAGAGAATTACTAGGGCACACAGAACTTTCCACCACTCTCGGCTACATATACAATCCATTGCCGGAAAAAGATACTTACGAATTGATTAGTAAAGCGTTGTAACCGCTCTGTCGTCAACTTGTCGTCAAGTGGGTACAACTGGGTACAAAATTGTAGACACACAAATTATGCGCGAGACGGGGCGCACGAGGTCCGGGGACCGAAGTTGCTTACGCGGACGGGACCGCCTTGCTTCGCAAGGCTTTCGAACAAACGAAATGCCTGCGCATTTCGTTCCAACCTCCGCCAAATACAGTGCTTAGCGATATTTCACGAGGAGGTTGCCGAGCGTGTTGCTTGTTATCCGTCTCTTGCTCTGGAAAACAAAAAAGGACGATACCTTTCGGTATCATCCTTTTTGTTTTCAGAGCGCGAGACGGGACTCGAACCCGCGGCCTCGACCTTGGCAAGGTCGCGCTCCACCAACTGAGCCACTCGCGCATATTGCTTTTCTCAAGCACAAACATATAATACACCATAACTTCTTTTTTGTCAACAAGAATTTTTAAAATTTTTTATATTTTTTCTACAGTATATACAAAACCTTAATTACAAGCTATTTCCCCATATCAAAAGAGACTTACGCATTACGCGGAAGGCTCTTTGTTATGCCTTACGGCAGTTTATTACTTGTTTGCTTTTTTCTTCTTTGCAAGAATAAGTGCTACCGCTACTGCTGCAACTGCGATTACTGCAATTACTGCTACAACGATAATAGCAATCTTGCCGGCGTTGGAAGCAGGAGCATCTGCTTCGTTATCGTCACCTTCCACAGGTGCTTCTGTTGGAGCTACAGTTGCTTCAGGATTTTCAGGAGCTACTGTTGGTTCCGGAGTAACTTCTGCTGCCTGCTTTTCTGCATCCTTAGCCTGAGCTGCTGCAAGAACAGGAGCATAGTCCACGTTTGGAGTACCACCCATAACAGCGCCGGAGCCTGCTGCTGCAGCATCTGTTAACTGGAGGAGACCATTCATGTTGATGGTACCGTCTGCATTTCTAGTTAATACATCTGTAGCAGTATCTAAGTTTACAAACCAGGAAGCGTCAACCAGCTTGCCATCCGTATTCTTACCGGTCTGAGCAGTGCCGTCATAGTAGTAGTTGTTTACACCATAAACCTTGGTTGTATCCTGAGAACCTTTCAGCTTGAAGGTTTCTTCTACAGTCATATCCTTGGTACGGAAGGAAACAACACCATCTACAACATATGCTGTATCTGCACGGTCGTTGGTGTAAAGAGCTACGTTAGCACCGCCGTTGTTGAAGGTAGTACAGTTGTAAAGCTCAATGTTTGGACCGGAGTTACTGTCAAGACCCTTTGCCTTATTGTCATAAGCAAAGCTGTTGTATAACTTGTGGTTACCAGGTAAGCTGTCGCCACCCATCTTAAATCCGTTACCGTTACCTGCGTTAGTACCGTCGGATAAGAAACCGTTGCCGTAAGCAATGGAGTTCTTAATTACTACAGAACCGATGGAACCGGATTCAATCTTACCGAATAAATCCCAACCATCATCTGCATTGTGGTGAGCGATACATCCGTCGAAGGTGTTGCCTTCTGCTACGGTTAACTTACATGCGAAACCGTCGGCATCTTCGTAACCTGCGTCTGCATTGTCGTAAGAAGTACAGTTAAGTACCAGGTTGTTAGCAGGCCATTCGTTCCAAAGGTCCTGACCCTTCCATCTACCGATGTTGATACCGGAGTTACCGTTCTTATATGTGTTTACATTCTGGATGATACAGTTGCTACCGGAAATGGTAATACCCTTTGCATTATCCTTGGAATTTGTTACATCAAATCCGTCTAAAATCCAGTAATCACCGGCAATGGTCATACCGGAGCCCTTCTTATCGAAGTCAAGTACCGGACGTGTCTTTGCTTCCGGATCAGCCATCAGGATGATTGGAGCATCCTTCGTACCGTCATTACCACGGCCTACGGTAATAGTGCTTAAGAATTCCTTATAAGTACCTTCTGTAAGAACAATAATCTGACCTTCTCTTGCATATTCCATAGCATTGTTTAAGTCAGTTGGGTTGTCCTTGGTACCCTTACCTGTAAAGCTTGGGTCTACGTTTGGAGCAACGTAGATTACGTTCATGTCAAATACCTTCTTGGAAACCGCCCACTGGATTTCTGTTGTTTCGTAAGTAGAAAGCTTTTCGTACTCACTAAACTGGAAGTCAGCATCCGGTGTGAAGAAGATACGGAAGTTTGTTAAGCCGGTAGGAAGATCTTTTACTGTGATATGAGTATATTCTTCCGCGGTTGCCTTAATGCCCTCTGCGTAAACTTCGCCGTTGTTACCCTTAACGTCAAGAGTACCGTTTGCGTTGGTGTAGATATTTAATACATAGTCATCGTTACCTGTAGTTTCTGCAGAGTTTACTGCTAACTCAGGTGCGTAATATGTAATTTCTCTTTCTTCTGCCGGAGCATCTGTTGCAGGGTCAGAAGTTGTGAACTGAATGTCAGTTACTGTTACCTTTGCATTTCTTGCTGCATAGAAACCAACATAAATATTTTCAGGATCAATCTGGGTTAAAGCAGTTCTTTCGATATCGTAGAATCTGCGGGTTTCCTTCTGCTCGTTACCATCCTTATCAAGAGTGATGTAGCTTACATAGTAACCGGTGTTGTTTCTTTCGATTTCGAAAATAAATTCTGTCTTTAATGCCTTTTCACCGAGAGTACCGGTAGGCTTAGTATCGTTGGTGTAGTTACCTACGATGTTGTAAGTACCTGCTGCGAATCTCTGGCTGTATTCCAATGGCTCGGTCTTTGTAATAAAGAGTTCTGCAGTGTTGGAAACGATGGTACCGTCTAAGATATTAGCTGCAGTTACACCACGCTTCTCCTGGGAACCTACACCAAGCTTCATGGAAATCTTGTTTGCTGTACCGGTATCACCTGTTACAACTTCTTCTTTTTCGTAATCCCACCAGTATTCTACCTTAGATACTACTGCGGAGAAATAGTTGTTCCAGAATGCGCTGCCGTCACCGTTGACACCAACTGCATCGGCAACCATCATACCGAAACCATCCTGACCGTTGGAGAACTTCCACTCATCAACATGGAACTTTGCTCTTAACTTGAAGTTTTCCTTTTCAGGATCAATTGTTGTATAGTAAAATGCAATACCATCGGTAGAACCAGGAACGATCTTACCGGAACCACCTAAGGAAGCTACAGTTACGGAACCATCATTAGCATTACCTTCATACCAGTTGTTAGAAAGCTTTGTACTGGAACCATAAGCAGAGAAGGACCATACACGCTGAGCCTCAGCAGTTGCTCTGCCTTCGATAAGGCCTGCTTCTGTTGTGTCTGCACCTCTTACTGCCTGAATCTGGAACTCGTACTTTGTATCAATAGTTAAACCTTCTACTACATATTCTGTAGCAGTTGTTGTACCTGCCAATGTTACGTCGCCACCGTCTACCGGACGATAAGAAACAATGTAAGATTCTGCTTCCTTTACAGGAGCCCAAACTACAGAAACCTTACCGCCACCCTGGCTGGTTGCGCTGGTAGGACCAGGAACTGTTAATGGAAGCACGAATGCTACTGCGTCGGAAGTAACAACCTTATCAGCCTCATCCTTTCTGCTTGCTGTTAAACGGAAAGTATAAGTACCGGATGCTTCCGGAGAGAAGGAAATTACGCCGCCTGTGCTGTCGGATGCTTCACCGTCTGTAGCAAGAACATTACCTGCTTCATCTAACATATCTACGGAGATCTTATCTGCTCCGTCATAACCGATTACCATCTTGTAATTTACATTGATATTGGAACCGTTTGGAGTTGCGTTTGTAATTACCGGAGCAGCTACAGTGTCCCAAGCTGCACGACCAGGTCTTGCACCGCTGGAAGTCTGCACAGCGCTGATGCTCATCACACGGAAACCTCTGTTAAGTTCTGCATTTCCAGGAGATACTAACTGGTAAGTGCCGGCTGCAAGTCCTGTATAAGTAAGTGTAGTTGCTGCTGTGGTGGAAACCTGGGTAAGACCCTCGTTATTAGCCACTACTGCACCGTTTGCATCGATAATAGCAACTTCGGAAGTGTTGGAACCGCCGGTGGAGCTTACTACTACAGTTACATCTGCTGTACCGTTTACGGTAAACTGCAGTGCACCTGTTAAGTTCTTGGCAATTTCAAGAGCCTTCATGGCACCATCACCGGTTAATCTCTGAGTTACTGTACCAACTACCTTGAAGTAGTCTTCTGCATATGCGGTACCTGCTGCTACTTCATCCTTATCGGTTACACCGGTAGCGTCTAATGTTGTTACGTCTAAGAGGTATTCTGTAGTGGAAGCACCACCGGACACTTCTGCAACGTTAACGCTCATTAAGCGGAAGCCTCTGTTGAGGTCTGCATTTTCAGGAGATACAATCTGGTAGGTGCCGGCTGCAAGTCCTGTATAAGTTAATGTGGTGGCTGCTGTGGTGGAAACCTGGGTGAGACCCTCATTGTTTGCCACTACTGCACCGTTTGCATCAACTAAAGCAACTTCGGAAGTATTGGAACCGCCGGTAGAGCTTACTACGATAGTTACATCTGCTGCACCGCTTGTAGTAAACTGAAGCGCACCGGTTAAGTTCTTGGCAATTTCAAGAGCCTTCATGGTACCTTCGCCGGTTAATCTCTGAGTTACCTTACCAACTACCTTGTAGTAGTCTTCTGCATATGTAGTGCCCTCTGCCACTTCATCCTTATCAGTTACGCCGGTAGCGTCTAAAGTAGTAACATCTAACAGATGCTCTACTAATGTACCGCCTGCTACAGCTGCTGCCTCTTCTTCAACAGTGATGCGCATTAAGCGGAAGCCTCTGTTGAGATCTGCATTTTCAGGGGATACTACCTGGTAAGTACCGGCAGGAAGTCCTGTGTAAGTAAAGGTTGTTTCTGCTGTGGTGGAAACCTGGGTAAGACCCTCATTGTTTGCCACTACTGCACCATTTGCATCAATCAAAGCAACTTCAGATGTGTTGGATCCGCCGGTAGAACTGGTCACTAAGGTTACGTTTGCTGTTCCGTTTGTTGTGAACTGCATCGCACCTGTTAAGTTCTTAGCGATTTCCAGGGCTTTGGTTGTACCCTCGCCTGTTAATCTCTGAGTTACCTTACCGATGGTCTTAAAATAACCATCTGCATACATTGTGCCTTCTGCAATTTCTGCCTTGTCTTCCACACCTGTGGCATCAACAGTAGTTGCATCAAACACGTAGGTTGTTGTGTCTGCCTTTGCCTCTACCACCGGACCCATTGGTAACATACCAACCAACATGAGCAGTGCTAAAGCAATACTGGTCAGACGCTTTGTCATTTTTTTCATCGTCTTTTTCCTCCCTTTTGAATTTCATAAAGAGTGTCTAAAAATCATTATCTCATGACTTTTTTACAAATTCCATTCTACCATATTTTTTATTTTCTGTAAATGCTTACACCGTCGTTTTTCACAGAAAAAAGCACGAAAAAAAGCGAGAATCCAAAGATTTGCACAAAATCAAAAAAATTGGTTGTCCGCCTAAAGTGGCCGGAAACAACCAATTTTAAGATAGTTTTTATTTTGAATATAAGAATTAACACCAAACTGCTTTGGCTTCCATTGGCAATGTTTTTTCTTTTTTACAAATCTCCGCAATTTTCATTGCTGCCTGACGAGAATAGATGCTCGGCAATTCCAGTGAAGAAGAAACAATCTCATATGTCAATGCATCAATTACTAAAGAAAAGTGTCCTTCCACCGCACCTTCTTTATAACAATCCATCCATATTTGATTCTCGATAATTCTAATATTCTTCATTGTTACCATAACCTCATCTCCTTCTAATGAGTGGTGTTGTCTAATTTTCTATATATAGCACCGCTATTCATAGAACCCTTTCCACTTTTTATTCTTAGCTCACGATAATAGATATCACTGGCTTCCGTATAGTTATAAAGCTTGTTCGTCATAATGTGCGCATCTTCTTGTGAATATCCTTTACCGACAAGCTCCATTTCCATTAGTTCATGCTTAATTAGTATAATATCATGAGGCAGAATTGCCGAGCTCATACCGGCCAAACGCTGCCATGATTCTGCAATTTCAAAGCAAGCATCAAAATGTCGGGGGCTGCATTCTTTTTCCAAAACATGTTTGTCCATAAACAAATAATTTTTAACAAGTAAAATTTGTTCGTAGGAAAACTCCGTATTATCGGAAATTCGTTGTATATCTGTAGAAAAATTTCTTATTTCCTCGTAATAGAGTTCCGCATGCTTCAATGCTTCTCTTGAACCCGTATTTGTAATTGCTCCATATAAATTATCTTGTTCCATATGTCTTCCTCTCTTTCTTTACAGAGACAGAAGAAGCCATAACTGCCATATATAAATTATATTCCCTTTCTCTATTATTTGCAAGTTTGGATCAACATATCTCTGTTCTATAGATTTAGTTTAAAATTTAGGGTATATTTTGGGGAAACTAAAGTCACTTTTATATACATGAGAATATGTATCCTGAACCTTTAGAAAATATATCATGAAATAATAATAACATATCGGTAAAAAAACAGCAAGAGTTTTACCAGAAAAGAAGTGCCCACTCATCAAGCGGGCACTTCAAAACAACTTAATTTAATTCTAATAGTCTAAACCAAGGTAGTAGATAGGAAGCTTTGTACCATTACCGTAGAAGTAATAGGTCTTGCCTGCTTCTACCTTGTATTCCTTTGTTAAGTATAAGGAATCACCTTCATTTGTATAAGTCTCGACAACATTTAAGTCGGCATCAATCATGTGATAGGACTTGCCGCTACCAAGCTTAAATAC
>JAZQJL010000353.1:0-3705 GCA_045541595.1 Lachnospiraceae bacterium
CAGCGAGCAGGGAACAATTCTGCAGACCTTCGGCAATATGACCGTCACTATACACTAAAGCTATTCTGATACACCTCTGCCACCTCTTCTTTTGTGGCCAGATTTTCCGAAAAGGCGCTGGCGCTTCCTGCTGCCAGCCCTAACCGGAAAGCATGTTCATACTTCTTTTTTTCCATCCATCCGGCTAAAAATCCCGCCACCATGGAATCTCCCGCACCCACGGAATTTACTACTATGCCTTCGGGAGCCTCACTGCTGTGTACTCCGCCCTGTTCGTCCACTAGCACTGCACCCATACTGCCCATAGACACCAATACATTGCGGGCGCCCTGCTTCTGCAATTCCTTTGCATACGGCACAACATCTTCTCTTGCAGTTAAAGATACCCCGAACAATTCACCCAGTTCATGGTGATTTGGCTTAATCAAAAACGGTCGGTAGGCAAGTACATTTTTCAGTAAGTCCTTTGTTGCATCTACCACCACCATAATCTCCCTGTCTGCCAGTTCCTTTATAATATCCATGTAAATGGTTGACGGAACGGATGACGGAATACTGCCTGCCAGCACCAGTACATCTCCGGCTTTC
The DNA here is from genome assembly GCA_045541595.1 of Lachnospiraceae bacterium. Taxonomy (GTDB): domain Bacteria; phylum Bacillota; class Clostridia; order Lachnospirales; family Lachnospiraceae; genus SIG299. Next base: position 589 of record JAZQJL010000353.1, read on the forward strand.
AGTTCCTGCAGACGCTTCATCAGCTCCTGTACCTTTTCCTCCGAAATTATTGGTCCCATACCATTAATTTCAGTGCCATCCACGTTCCGCACCTTCATGTTGATTCGGGAACAGCCTTCCTCCAGTTTTATGAATTCACAGTTCACACCGGTCTGTGCTACTTTGCGCTCTATCTCTTCTCCTGTAAAGCCTGCCAAAAAGCCGAGAGCCGTAGTATCAAAGCCCAGATTTTTTAATACAAAGGAGACATTTAGCCCCTTGCCTCCCGGCAGCATCTGTTCAAAAGAAGTACGATTGGTAGCGCCTAACGTCATATTCTTTACTTCCACAATATAATCCAGGGACGGATTAAAGGTTACGGTATATATCATAGTTCTTCTCCTGTTCTGTTTTCAAAATACGTTTTTATTATACCGTTTTTCCTGCCAAATTACAATCAGAACCTCTGCCCCGCGCTCCCCCAAACACCTTGACATTATGACCATTTCAAGGTATACTGAAAATTAGTTGGAATTCGAGAGAATTATCTAACAGTTTATTATATGGGGCTTTAAAAAACTAGTTTCAAGATAGGAGAAAGGCACTTATGGTAGAGTACATATTGGGCAATTATCTGGTAGAAACCGGAAAAATCACCAGGGATCAGCTGATTCAGACTCTGGCAGATCAGGATACCGTCCGCGTTAAGCTTGGCCTTATCGCTGTGGCAGAAGGTATGATGACATTAGAACAAACTGCAGAGGTCAACCGTTTACAGGCTTTAATGGACCAGCGTTTCGGTGATATCGCTGTTCAAAAGGGCTATCTTACCGACGAACAGGTGGGCAAGCTGTTAAAGAAGCAGGGCAACACATATCTTTCCTTCATTCAGACACTGGTAGATACCCAGCTGCTTGAAATGGAAGACGTTGATCTTGTGGTTAACACCTTCCGTCTCATCAACGGATACAGCAATTCCGAGATGGATGCTTTAAAGAGTGATGACGCAGAACGTATCGTTCCTCTGTTTGTTCCGGAAGAAGGCAAGCAGTTTGTAAACATCATTTCCACTGTAGTTAAAACATTAATCCGATTGATTGACAGACACATCTATATCGGCAAGGCAGAAATCATATCCGCTTTCCCGGCAAAAGACTTGGTAAGCCAGGCCCTGCAGGGTAATGATGGTCTTGTAACCTGTTTCTCCGAAGGTAACGGTGCTTTGTTACAGGTATGTTCCACTTTCGCTCATGAAGATTTCGAGCAGTTGGATTTAGATTCTTTAGACGCTGCAGGCGAGCTTCTCAACTGCATTAACGGTCTCTTCGCATCCGGTTTAAGCCGTGACGGTAAGTTCCTGGAACTCATGCCTCCGGAATACAGCGAAGTAACTGCAAACGTAAAAGCAGAAATCTGCAAGGTTCCTGTTTTTATCGACGACAAGAAATTCTATTTTACAGTAGCAGAGCTTGCATAGGAGGAAAAAGATATGGCAACAGTTTTAATGGTAGATGACTCCAGAACTTCCAGAAAAATGTTACGTGCCGTACTGGAGCGCGGCGGCTTCGAAATTATCGGCGAAGCAACTAACGGCGAGGAAGGATACTTAAAATATAAAGAATTAAAGCCTGACGTAGTTACCATGGATATCACCATGCCTACCATGGACGGCATCGAATCCCTGACTCTCATTAAACATGCAGATGAAAATGCAAAGGTAGTTATGATTACCGCTGCCGGTCAAAAAGAAAAGATGGTAGAAGCGTTAAAACGCGGTGCAGAAGAATTCATCACAAAGCCATTTGATGAAAACGAAGTTCTTACCACCTTAAACAAGGTAATCGGCAAATAAAAATTTTGAGGGAATGCTCCCATCGGGCATTCCCTTTTTTCGTTATATTAGCTCTTTTTCCGAAAAATAATTTCTTTAATTTATGCAAATTTGCTCTTGCCAATTTCACATTAACGTGGTAAAGTAAGCATAGCAAAAAATTAAACATCAAATTATTCTAACAGAAAGTGAGCCAAAACCCTATGAAAAAAGCATACAAGGATTTGACCAAGAACGAATTATTAACTGTTAAAGCCGCATTAGAAGAAGAATACAAGACCATGGAGGCAAAGGGCTTAAATTTAAATATGGCCCGCGGTAAACCTGGTTTCTCCCAGCTTGCTCTCTCCATGCCTATGTTAGATGTTATCAACAGCGAGTCCGATATGAGAACCGTGCTTGGTAATGATACACGTAACTACGGTGACTTAGATGGTATCGGTGAATGCCGCCGTCTCATGGCAGATATGATGTCTGTCCAGAAAGACAACGTGGTTGTCTGCGGTAACTCCAGCTTGAACATCATGTATGATACGGTTTCCCGCTCCATGACCAAGGGGGTTAACGGTTCCACACCATGGTGCAAGCTCGATAAGGTAAAGTTCCTTTGTCCTGTACCGGGTTACGACAGACACTTTAAGATTACCGAATACTTCGGCATCGAAATGATTAACATTCCTATGGATGAAAACGGTCCTGATATGGATATGGTAGAACAGTATGTAAACAATGACCCTGCAGTAAAGGGTATCTGGTGTGTGCCAAAGTACTCCAATCCAACCGGTAGCTCCTACTCCGACGAAACCGTAAAGCGTTTTGCAAATTTAAAGCCGGCTGCCAAGGATTTCCGTATTTATTGGGATAATGCGTATACCATTCATCATTTGTATGATGAACAACAAGATTATTTGATTGAGATTTTAATGGCTTGTAAGCAGGAAGGTAATCCGGATATGGTTTACAAATTCTGTTCTACATCGAAAATCAGTTTTCCAGGTTCGGGTATTGCTGCTATAGCTGCTTCTACGGCAAACTTGGAAGCAATTCGCAAGCAAATGACAATCCAAACAATCGGTCATGATAAGGTGAATCAATTGCGTCATGCACGTTTCTTTGGGGATATTCACGGAATCGTGAAACACATGAAGAAACATGCAGATATTTTGAGACCGAAGTTCGAGGCTGTTGTAGATGTTTTGGAAGAGGAATTGGGCGGACTTGAAATCGGAAGTTGGATTCGTCCGAGAGGTGGATACTTCATTTCTTTTGACGCATTAGAAGGATGTGCTAAGGCAATTGTTGCAAAG
>JAZQJL010000354.1:0-7034 GCA_045541595.1 Lachnospiraceae bacterium
CTTCCCTGGTGGTTGCTCCAATCACCTGAAGCTCTCCTCTGGCCAGAGCCGGCTTCAAAATGTTGGAAGCATCCATGGCGCCTTCCGCACCACCGGCACCGATTATGGTGTGCAGTTCATCAATAAACAAAATTACGTTTCCTGCAGAAATTACTTCTGCAATTACGCGTTTAATTCTTTCTTCAAATTCGCCGCGGTACTTAGATCCCGCCACCATAGCAGATAAATCCAGGGATAAAATCTTTTTTCCCTTCATAAGCTCCGGCACATCGCCCTTTGCAAGTAATGTAGCCAGTCCTTCCACCACCGCGGTTTTACCTACACCCGGCTCACCGATTAAGCACGGATTGTTTTTGGTTCTCCGGCATAAAATCTGAATCAGACGCTCCATTTCTTTTTTACGCCCTACCACCGGATCTAATTTATGTTCCTCTGCACAAAGAGTTAAATCTCTGCTGTACTGTTCTAAGGTCGGGGTAACGGACCGCTTGGTCCCCTTGCCGCGGCTCATGGCAAACTCTGCCTTGGCCATTGCCATATCTCCGCCCATAAGTAAAACAGCATTCGAAAAAACCTTCTGTACGTTTACTTCCAATGTATTTAATAAACGAACAGCAAGACACATTCTTTCTTTGATCAGTGCTACAAGAATATGCTCTGTGCCTGCCAGCGGCTCACTATAAGCATGAGCCTCCTGTTCGCTCTGCAACAGCACCTTTCGTGCCATTGGAGAAAAGCTGTCCTGACCATCCGGCTCTTCTGCTCCGCCAAGCACAATCAGCTGCTTTGCCAGCTCCAGTAATTTATCAGCCTGGACGCCATTGGTCAATAATATATCTTTTGCCACACCATCACACTGTGTCAGGGCGATTAACAGATGCTCCGTTCCGATGTAGCTCTGCCCCATCCGTTCCGAAAGCTCATACGCCACCGCCAGTACCTTTTGCGCATTCGGTGTAAACTTTTCTTTCATTTTTGACTATCCTCGATTCTTACGTCGTATGCATAATCCCAAAACTGCCATGAGCAGAACAAAGCAAATACCGGCCAGAACGGAGATGGCAAGAACCAGCAGGGACTGCTGCAATTCGTACTCCGCAATGGCGGTTTTCAGGCTCTCATCATTGCTCTGAATGACCTGGGTTACCACATATTCTTCTTCATTCACTTGCTGCAGGGTCTGCTCTGCCCGGTCATACCGGTACCAATTGACTTCTCCTGCCTCATTTTTTAACACAACCAGAAGAAATTTCTCCGGATTATCTCCCAGCTGCACATACGCCGGCACCTGAATTTCATCAATCATCAGCGTAGTCTGCACATAATTGTCCGGAACTACAAAATCTTCCGGCTTTTCACATAAGGTATACGTATGATACTCTGTAACAAGTACCTGTTCTCCCGTTTCCTTAAAAGAAATACCCGCCTCTAACGTCACCGGAGGTTCTTTTGGGTCTTCTTCCACCGGTTTTTCCGGTTCTTTTTGTGTTTCCGAACGATACACATAAATCGTATATACGGTTTTGGAACCGTCTTCCGCCGTAACCGTAATCAGAACTTCATTATTTCCGAAGCTTAGGTTTCTTCCGCCGCTCACTTCCACATTAGCCAAAGAATCCTCTGTAATGGCGCTGACAATCACCATGTCCGATTCGTAGGGCACCGTAGCATAATAGGTTGTTGTTTCTGCGTGGAACGCCGGTGTCAGGATTACCGTTGACGGCTGATTATCCACCACATGAAGCGCTGCCAACCGGCTGTTACCGGAGGCTGTAACGGACGGAAGCACGGAAAACACTTTATTTACTCCCGTAACCGACATTTCCGTGCCGTCATTATAACAATATACTACCGGCCGGTCGTATATTGCCACTTCACATTCTCCCTGGGTCAGTACATTAAAATAAATATGATATGTTCTTTCCTGGGAGGATGGAGATGCTCCGATATCAGATACCTTTAAAAAGCCGGCGCCTCCTGTAATACAGGAAGCTGCCGAGTAAAATTCAAATATGGTATCATCATAGCTTAAGAAGGCTTCAAAGTCGCCAATCGTTGCATCTGCACTAATAGTCAGTTTTATTTCCACCGTTTCACCGGCATGAATTTCTTCTGAGTCGGTGGTCAACGTAATTGTTGCGCTGGCAGCCTGAGCTGTCTGCACAGGGAAACCTGCCAGCAACAACAGAAAAATCGTTACTTCTGCAATCCACTTATTCCATTTTTTCTTGTTTCTTTTATTCATTGCAGAAGCGTCCTTCCAAAATTTATTCCTGCCTGATGATGACAATCATGTATTCTCTGATATCTCCGTTTTCAGCCACGGATGCAATTGTAATTTCATTGGTGCCGTACATCAGTCCATGGAAACCTGTTCCCAGGGCATCTGCCTTACTGCTCACGGTTTCTGCCTTTACCTGAACGATGATGTCGGAAGAGTCTACTACCAAATAGTATACCTGATCTGTCTTCATATTAAAGGTTGGCGTTAACGGAAGTTCATTACCGTCTTCATCATATACTTCCAGAGACTTCAGCCAATTGTTTGGATTTAATCCACCTGACGGAGCACTTGCTGCTTTGTTCGGCATATTATCATAAACCGGAATAGAGAACACGATTGGCAACGTAGTCAGATCGGTATAAGCACTGGCCGTCTTTTTTGACTCTGCATACGGCGCCTCAACGTTTGCCATATACTGATGATAATATGTGGAATTTTCCGTCACATTAAATTTCTGAAGATAAATGGTGTCCTGACCCCGGTTGATATAATTTACGCCAAGGATATACGCGCCACCCACAATGGCATTATACGGATTTGTCCATGGAATCAGGGAAGCATCATTTAATTCGTCATTGTTACTTGCACCATTCTTGGCATATTTCAGACCGTTGATAATAGCACCGCCGGCCACCGTAGAATGGTATGCTCCGATATTGTAGAAGTTGTACAATCCGGTGTAGCCGGATACGGTTCCGGATACGCTGTTACTTGCTGTAGTGGAACTGGTTACAACCTCCTGCTTTACACGGGATGCCAGATGATACGGGCTGACTCCGGAGTATTCCGCAGCCGCAATGAAGGTCTGAGCATAGCTCAGTGTGTGGCTGTTTCCGTACTCATCCGTGTAGGTATAATTCTTTCTATAGAACGGTGTATTGTATAAAATACTTTCTACACCTTCTTCATCCTGATAGTCTGCTGCATAACGCAGTACTTCAAACATGAAAACGTTGCTTTCATTCAGGAAGTTTCTAGGATCCATATAGTATTCAATGGCCTGTTCGGATGCAGTCACCCAGGTAGAGCCATCATACACAATAAATTTGTCCTTGGACCAGTCATATGCACCGGTTTCCAGAGACTTCCAAGCAATGCTCTTACTGTTTGGAAGCAGATTTTTACCCGCAATACTTTCTTCCTCAATTACAGTTGCCCAGTCAAGTCCTGTGTCATATGCTTCGAATACCCAGTTTGGATATTTTTCATGCAGGTTCCGCAAATAAGGCTTGTAGCTCTCCGGGAAGCCCTGCTGATCTAAATAAGCCTCAAAGTCAATCGGATTAATGGTCGGTCCTTCTGGATTGCCGGACGGATACACATTTCCACCCTGATTCGGTTCGGAAGCATTAGCATCTTCCCAGTTAAATCCCGGCGGAAGGTTGTTCAATTCGACTACCCACATATTATTTACATAACCGTAGTACATTTTGCCGTCCCGCTTGAATCCGGCATGACGGTATACATTATTTTTTGTACTGATATATTTATCATACAAAACAATTATTTCGTCTTCTTCAATGATAATGAAGTTTCCCGCATCGTCACAAACGATATCAAAAGGGAGCTCCGGAATTACGTAAGCAACCATGGTTTTTCCGTAATCATTTTCCATGGTGCCGTATCCGGAAATAATTCCCGGCGTATCGATTGGATAATTGGTATCTACCATCTGAATCACCGCCGGTGTCGGTAAAACAACCGGCATCGGTGTAGGTGTTGCTGTTGGTTTAGGTGTTGCCGTTGGTTTTTTTGTTGGTGTTACAGTTGGTGTGTTGACAGCTCCCGAGGTCACTGTGGGTGTAGGCGTCACAGGCCTGGGAGTCACCGTGGGTGTAGGCGTGGGTGTCGGTGTCGCCGGTGGCTCGCCAACAGCTTCTACCAGGTAAACCGGACCTTCCTGTACATAGCCCTCATAAAGTTCACCATCTGCGCTGAATAAGATTCGGAACCATTTGTCTTCCTCTTCATCAATAATCCAGATGTTGTCTCCCATGGATAAGGTAAGAATCTTGCCGTCCACGTCTCTGATATAACTGCCTGTAGCCGATGTGGAGTTCTTCATTCTGACTTTATCTTCTATAATCTGAGCTGCCACAGCCTCTTCTCTGCTCGCTTCCAAATAAACTCCCTTGCTGAGAACATAGCCGTAAACCAGCTTGTCACCGTTTCTTACCGCAATGCGGTACCAGATATTTTCTTCCTCAATATTCTGGTTAATTACCATAACATGAGTTTCTTTTTCCAGTTTTAATAACTGTTTTGAAGTTGTAAGCATTTCTTCAAAAACAATGGCGCCTTCTTTTGCAACTTCTCCCTTGTAATAGAAGAATGCAAATTCATCCGTAATTTCTTCTTTCTTAATTTCCACTACGGTTTCGCCCGGAGTAGGAGTCTTGGTTGGCACAGCGGTTGCAGATGCTGCCGGAGTCTTGGTTGGCACCGGAGTAGCCGTTGCCGTTACAGCGTCTACTGCAATGTACTTACTGTGTACATAACCGGTCTGCTTTACGCCGTCTCTGGTGAACGAAATCTGATACCAGTATTCTCCGTTGGAAGCCTTTTTTACAGAAAGTACGGTTACCTTTGTTGTTTTTACAACCGCAGACACAGCTTCATAGGAAGTGCCTGCTCCCTTTCTTACATTTAAACTGCTGGCAGTAACCGTTCCGGTACGCGGGAAAGTTCCTGCAACTACATTTTCTGTGGAATCAATAGCCGGAGTAGGGGTTGCGGTTGGGGACGGAGTTGCGGTCGGAGCGGTTACTGCAACATATCTGCTGCTGACATAACCCCGTTTGAGAACTCCCTCCTGATAGAAGGAAACCTTATACCAGTAAGTTCCGGCTGCATCCTTCTTTACATCTTCAAGAACAATGGCAGAGCCCTGAGTAACTGTTGTTACCACGCCATAGCTTGTTCCTGCATCACTTCTGACATTTAATCCGGTGGCAGTAATTGTACCGGTGCGCGGGAATCCTTCTGTAAGAACAGTTCCGGAAGTTGCGCCGGCAGTTGCCGTAGCAGTAGGCTTTGGAGTTGCCGTTGCAGCTGCCGCCGGCTTTACATACTGACTCCTGACATAACCGGTTTTGGTTGCTCCGCTCTGGGTATAGGAAATCTTGTACCAATAAGTGCTGCTTATCTTTACTGCATCCAGTAATTCTACCGATGCTCCCTTGGAAAGCTTGCCGATAATGGATGTTCCGGAAGTTCCGGCATTATTTCTTACATTTAATGTACCTGCCGTAACCGTACCCTTGCGTGGGAATCCGCTGGTTACCACCTCATTGGCAGATGCCGACGGAGCAGTAGTTGGTTTTGTGGTTGGCTTAGGTGTTGGTGTGTTTGTCGGTGTTGCAGACGGAGCTGCTGTTGGCACGACTCCGTTTGTTATAATATGAGCCGCACTGACATAGCCTTTTACCTTGGTTCCTTCAAAACTGGCAGTTACATAATACCAGCCGTTGCTGCCGTGGGAAATGGCAACACTGTCTCCTCGGGATAAGAAAACGGTTTTTCCGTTTACTTCCGCTTTTGGATATTCTGTGGAGGGACCGGTTCTCACAAACAACGTACTGGCAGTAACCGTTCCGCTTACTGCCGCACTGGCTTTGGTGCGGAATCCCATTCCGATTGCTATGACTAGCAATAACACTCCCATAAAAATTGCAATGTATTTTTTTGATATTGTTTTCTCTCTGCTCATAGTTCCTCAATTCTGCCCTAAAAGGTGCTCTTTTTCTAATTGTTGGGTTACAAGGCATAGTTAGCCCTTATATATAGTATAACACATAATGCAATAATAGAAAAGAGTTATGGCAGAGATATGGCAAAAAAATGTTATTGCTTACGTTTTTCAGTCATTATTTTTCACATCGCAGTCCCGCAGCCTCTGTGTTCACACGTATTCCCTGTCAGACTCTTAAACTTTGCAGGAGATTTTAACCAATCGGCCTGTTCGGAGGTAGCAAAGGGATTCTGCCGGTGTTTTACTATAACTCCGTGGCGGATATGTAAAAGTTTATCAAAAATTAGTTGCCATTTAAAGTGCAAAGCACTTTAACAAAAGGGTAGTAAGGGCGTCTCTGGAAAACAAGTTTTCCGAGAGCGCCTTCACTACCCTTTTGATAAAGCGTCCTCTGGACGCTATGACAACTAACTTCACACGTGTTTTTATCTTTCCGCCACGTCAGACAAATAGCTAAAACACCGGCAGAATCCCTTACCTCCTATACAATCCTCTTGGAACTCTCCGCAAAGCTACGAACGTCTGAGCATGAAATACGCACTCCCACTCATGAGAGGCTGACTGGACTGCGCGCCATAGTTATAACTAACACAAAAATGTGAGCGTCACTCCTCCTCCATGAGTAAAACAGGAGTTGCGAAGCAACATCTGACGGCTTTGCCGGCAGGTTTTACGAATGGCCGGAAACACAACAAAAAGTCACTTATTCCGATTCGTACCTCCACTCACATTTACGCCTCATCAATTGCCTTACCGATGTCGTTTCTCTTATACTTGTTGGCAAAATCAACCCAGTCGGTTGCCTTGTACGCATTTGCTCTTGCATCCTTAAGATCGGTACCGAGAGCTGTTACGCCAAGAACACGTCCGCCGTTGGTTACAATCTTGTCACCGACGAACTTGGTGCCGGCATGGAATACGTAGTAGCCGTCCTTGTCCTTGAAGGTCTCAAAACCGGTAATTTCAAAACCCCTGTCGTATTTTTTCGGAAAAACGTCG
>JAZQJL010000355.1:0-8040 GCA_045541595.1 Lachnospiraceae bacterium
AAATACTTATTACGTGTCATATATCCAAAAAGCGGATTACGTGTATTTTTACAGCCTGTTCCTGCATAGTCATGCATTTCACAATTTTTTCAAAAATAGGGTTTTGATTGAAAAATTATCAAGAACATGATATAATAGACATACTAGCGACAAACTATATTGGAGGTTACCTATGAATCAGAATCACATCGAGTCTTATATTGATGAATTACTGGAAAAAAGCACTTTAGATTTCCCTGCATGGAACATTGAGAAAAAGCGTCAGGGCATTAAGTCCGACTGGAATTATATTGACGGCTGCATGATTAAAGCCATCCTGGAAATGTACTCCATCACAGGCAAGGAAAAGTATCGCGACTTCGCTGAAAGCTATATCAGCCACCGTGTACAGGAAGACGGTTCCATCTCCGGCTACGATCCTGAAAAGTTCAATATTGATGACGTTAATGCGGGCAAAACCCTGTTTGAATTGTATGACCTTACCGGCAAAGAAAAATACCGTAAGGCAATCGAGTTAATTTACTCCCAGGTAAAGCGTCAGCCACGTACCCGTGAGGGTAACTTCTGGCACAAGCTTATCTACCCTGCCCAGGTATGGTTAGACGGCATGTATATGGGTCAGCCATTTTACATGGAATATGAAACCCGTTTCAACAACAAAAAGAACTATGACGACATTTTCAGCCAGTTTTTCAATGTGGTAGATAAATGCCGTGATGAAAAAACCGGTCTCTACTACCATGCCTACGACTGTTCCAGAGAAATGTTCTGGTGCGATAAGGTTACCGGTCTTTCCCAGAACTTCTGGCTCCGTGCCCTCGGCTGGTACGCCATGGCTCTTTTAGACACCTTGGACAAGTGTGACGAATCCGTGTGTCAGGAAAACTACAACAAGTTAAAAGAAGTTTATATTGATTACATGAACGCCTTAAAGAACTTCCAGGACGAAAGCGGCATGTGGTGGCAGGTTCCAAACTTCCCGGGCAGAGAGCGTAACTACTTAGAAACCAGCGGCAGTGCCATTCTCTCCTATGCCTTTTTAAAGGGTGTCCGCCTCGGTTTCCTTCCGGAAGAGTTTGCGGCGGCAGGCGAAAAAGCATTCCAGGGTATCTGCGACCGCTACTTAACCACCGAAGAAGGCAACATGAGCTTAGATGGTATCTGTCTGGTTGCAGGTCTCGGCGGCAAGGGTATGCGTGACGGCACTTACGATTACTACATGTCCGAGCCAATCGTAAAAGATGATGCTAAGGGTGTCGGCCCATTCTTACTTGCTTACACCGAAATGTTAAGAAGACAGGCATAATACATAAATATCAAAAAGGTCCTGCGGATTATTCCGCCGGACCTTTTTTTGTCGAATTTTTAATTTAAAAACGGTTTACTCCTGTGCCAGATTTTCTCCGCACACTTTAATATATGCACTTAAATCACTCAGATGCTCCAGCTCTTCCTCGGCATACTCCTTTGCTTCCTGTGCATCTGCAAATACCTTATGTCCAAGGGCTTCTGCCTCTGCTGCATTCTTGCTTGTCAGGGAAAGCATAATCAGCTCCCACTTATCTTCCTTGGTGGCACCTTCCGGAACTTTCATACCGAAGATTTCCATTACGGTATTTAACTCTCCTTCCGCCCACTCGGCAACACCTGTGTTTGCCAGCATTTCCATGCGTTCTTTTGTATTCTTACACTGTATAAATCTACGAATCATACTGACCTCTTTTCCGCACGTTACGACGTGCAACTAAACTCTCCTGGTAACAACAGCAGGACCTGGGTTTTTGCTCCATTTCCTTCTGTCACCTTCTTTTTAGCACACTCCTTTTAAAAACGCAACTAGAAAAGACCTGCCAATTTTTCAAAAAAACTATCACTTTTTTCGTGGATATAAACAAAAGTCACCTTTTATTTTTGTGCACTCTGCACAATCAAAAGATGACTTGCTTATTTTTTTATACATTTATATCCAATTTTTTAGAAAATTGCCTGGGACAGACCTACCTTAAAAAGATATTCTTCCATTGTTTTTATAGCCTCTGCATAAGGAATATCCCGCAATTCCACTGCCTTTTTGCGTATAATTTCCGGCATGGACTGCTCTAACAGTTCCTGCATCCGTTCCGGTGTCTTTTGGGTATCTTTGCTGATCCACTCATAGACCAATTCCAAGCTACCGATACAATAGGACCGAAGCGCAAACAATTCTTCTTCATTCAGGCTGCGCTGCATGTGATGCTCCAATTGCCATTGATAGGAGGCATAGAAAAAATCCCGGATAATCCGTTGAAATTCCTTTTGGGACATAGATTGAAACGCATTTGTGTAAAAGGCTCTGTTTTTTTCCAGACGCCGTAACCAGTTTACAGCGCTTTCTCTCCATATTTGCTCCCTGTGTTCTTCTAACGCCTGTTTCACAGACTGATATAAATGAACATAATGAATCCAGGAGGCCAGTTCAAACTTATCATCAAAATGATGATAAAACACCTGCCTGGTCACTCCGGCCTCTGCGGCAATTTCGCTTACTGTAATATTTTCTAAAGATTTCCGTTTACAAATATTCTCCAGTGCTTCTGCCAGTCGATAGGGCACCTGCTTCATTTTTTCCCCTTCCGTTGACACTTTTGCCAAAGTGCAACTTGTTTTTTATTTTCACTTTCTTTATTATAAAACTTGATAGATAAGTTGTCAAAGTTTTTATGAACAAAAGCGCCAACTAACTAAAATCTTACATAGATTATTCCCCTAAAGTGCGAAAGAGCCCGGTTCTGCCGGGCTCTTTCACCTTATATATCATTATATTTCTTCCAAATACCGGACACCCTCTACCTGGGACAGCAGCTCAATAATCTCCGTATGCGCCTTCTTTTTTTCCAGCTTTATAGTCAGAAGCACCGCCACTCCGATATCTTCCGTACCGGTGGACTTTGTCATTTCGATTTCACTGATTTTCATGCCAAACTCCTTAATTTTTGCCATAAATACACCCATGTCGGACATTTTGTGAAATTCCATATATAAGTCCATATTTTTGGCATTGGCCGTCATCCGGTCATCCAGTCGGTGAAGTACGGACATTACAAGTAAGATTAACGTACAGCCGATAATCGCACCGGAATAAAACCCGATACCGATGGCAAGTCCAACGCAGGCATCTGCCCAAAGCCCTGCTGCGGTAGTCAGTCCTTTTACCCGGTTTCTTCCGGTTACAATAATAGTTCCGGCTCCCAGAAAACCGATACCGCTGATCACCTGTGCTCCCAGGCGGGCCGGGTCACCGGTGCCGTAAATCTCGCACATGTATTGATTGGTCAGCATTACCAGGGTTGCTCCCACGCAGACCAGCATGTAGGTACGAAATCCGGCCGGACGGTTTTTCTTTCCCCGTTCAATTCCAAGAATTCCGCCGCAAAACATGGCTAACACTAATTTTATAAAAATAGGAAGTATATCCCCGTTCATTTTTATTTCCTCCGCAACCACTTATTCGCTTATCGATACTTTTTCCAGTTTTACATTATACTTATCACACAGTTCCTGCAGCGCCGGGTTCATCTCTTTGTCCACAAGTATTTTCTCCATATCCGCGATATGTGCATAAGTCAGTAAAGCACTCTTTCCGTATTTACTGGAATCCAACAGGAGATATTTATGCACCGAATTCAGCATTGCCTCACTCTTTATCTCGTATTCCAGGGAGGAAGAATTTGTAACATCACCGTTTTCTGTTACACCGGTAGCCGCAAAAAAAGCTTTTTTAATATTATATCGTGCCAGAATTTTTCCTGTTTCCGCCGATACAAAGGAATTTGTTTTACGTTCCAAAATGCCGGGCAGACATATTACCTGAAGATTCTCATAAGGTACAGCCCGCATAATTACATTCAGGTTGTTGGTAAGAATTGTGACATTGTTATGCTTATCCAGGTAATCGGCCAAGTACATTACCGTTGTACCGGAATCCACAAAAATAATATCCCCGTCTTCCACCAAAGTTGCTGCCGCGCGGCAAAGTGCTTTCTTTTTATCATTGTTTTTCATTTTACGCTCTTCAAAAGGGACCAGGCTGTTTTGGCGGTTACTGCACACGCCGCCGTATACCTTTTTTATGGAGCCTTTCTCGACAAGGCTCGCCACATCAAGCCGGACTGTATTCATGGAAACATCAAACTCCGTGCACAATTCTTCCATGGATACATTTTCTTTTTCTAAAATATATTGCTCCATTCTGCGGAGCCGGAAGGATTTCATTCCCATTTTGCTTTCCTCTTTTCCTAAAGGTAGTATTTTCTTCGTACAGTTACCATTTTATCACAAATTTTATTAATTTCAATGATTTTTTCTCATTGACTTACTATTTTTTTGTGATATAATATATGTAAAGTTACTAAAGATATTACATATACTATATATTTGTTATTCTCCTGGAGGAGTTATCACAGAAAAAAGAAATTTTTTTTATGATAACTCCTTCTCCCATTGTTATTCCTGAAAATTTGTGGTATACTGTTAAAAACAATGAACGATTTTATAAGGAGGTTTCACAAAATGAAAAAGTTCTTAAAGGTTTTATGTGGCGCAGCATCCATGGCAGCAATCGCTTTCGGTGCTTACTGCGTATATAAAAATGTGATTGAAAAAAAGGATGACGACGATTTTGACGATTTCGAAGATTGCTTCGAAGATGACACCACCGTAGATGCTGATGAAAACCGTGAATATGTTTCCATCAACATTACCGAAGAAGCTGAAGAAGCTGCAGAGGCAGTAGAAGAAGCTGCAGAAGCTGTGGCAGAAGAACTTGCTGAAACAGTAAAAGAAGTTGCAGAGGAAATTGCAGAATAACAAGAACTTAAAGAACCCATGGAAAATTCCATGGGTTCTTTTTACTTCCTAGGGAAGCTTTTTGCTATGAAAAAATTATCTTTTGTATCTCCAGGGCGCTCTGGGTTGCTGCCAAACCGCCCTGGGCAGTTTCCCGTAACTGCGGCGGAAGCATACGTCCCACTTTATACATGGATTCCACTACCTCATCCGGTGTTACCGGCAAAGTCATGCCCGCCATGGCAAGATCAATGCAGGTTAGGGCATTTACCGTTTGGGATGCATTTCTCTGTGCACAAGGCACCTGCACCAATCCGGCAATCGGGTCACACACCAGTCCCATGCAGTTTACCAGGGCAAGCACTGCTGCCCAAACCGACTGTCTCGGAGTACCGCCGCAAAGCTCAACGCCTGCCGCCGCGGCCATAGCTGCAGCCACGCCGCACTCCGCCTGGCAACCGCCCTCTGCGCCGGCTATGGTAGCATTTTTCATCATAATGGTTCCGATGCCGGAGGACGTCAAAATCGCATTTAACATTTCCTGCTTACCGCAGTTTCTTGCCTTTTCGATGGAAATAAGCACTGCAGGTACGATACCGCAGGCTCCCGCCGTCGGCGCCGCACAGATTCGTCCCATGGATGCATTTACCTCACTGCCGGACAACGCCATAGCCATGGCTGTATTCATAAACTCCCCGCAAAGTGTCTGTCCCTTTTCGGTATACTCATTTTGCTGCATGGAAATACCGCTGATTAAATTACCTGCGGTTTCCAACCGTTCTCCCAGGGCACGCACCGCCGCCCGCTCCATTACTTCGTAGCGTTCCTCCAGTTTTTTGTATACTGTCTCGCGGGTTGTACCAAACTGCTCTATTTCATTCTGCAACACAATTTCCGAAAGCAAAAGCTCATGATCTTCTGCCTGCTGCAATAATTCTTTCAGATTATGATACATACTGTTTACCTCATTAATCCTTTTATTTTTATCGACATTCTACAACAGTAGACTCATTAGTTTATCAGCTTTACCGTCTGCACCGCCGGAACTTCCTGCAACTCTCTCAATACACAATCCGCAATCTCCGAATCGGTTTCAATCACACAACACGCCATGGCACCCTTTTCCTGACGGGTCAGCTTCATGGTAGCAATGTTAATATCATTTGCCGCCAAAATTCTGGTAATCTGATACATAATTCCCTTGGTGTCCTTGTTAATAACCAAAAGGGTCGTCATGTTCAGGGACATATCTAACGGGAATCCGTCGATACTGCAGATTTTAATCTGACCGCCACCGATGGAGGAACCGATAATCTCTCTTGTGTTACCGTCCTGCATCAAAAAGGACATGCAGACCGTATTCTCGTGGGCACCGCTAATTTCTGTTTCATAGAAATGATAGGTAATTCCTCTTTCTTTGGCAATGGCAAAGGAATTTCTTAAGTTTTCATCATCCTGATACATGCCAAGCGCCCCGGCCACCAGTGCCAGGTCGGTTCCGTGCCCCTGATAAGTTTTTGCAAAAGAACCATGCAGTCCGAAGTCCACATGGGTAAAGGGCTGCCCCACCAGCTTTGCCGCCATGCGGGAAAGTCTTGCCGCGCCGGCAGTATGGGAGCTGGACGGACCTACCATAATCGGTCCCACCGCTTCAAAAATGCTGATTTCCATACAATCCTCCATTTTGTTTCGTATTCCACTCTTTCTTCAGTATATCTGATTTCCCGCCAAAATACAAGATTACCCTTTATAACTTTTCCGCAGGAAGCACTTGCCAATTCTCATTTCCTCATGGTATAATCAATGAGTTTGCAGAAAAAAATATAGTTTATCAATAGAAATGAGGATACACACATGGGACAGTTCGCAGAAGAAATCAACAAGCGTCGTACCTTTGCCATCATCTCCCACCCGGATGCCGGTAAAACGACGTTAACCGAAAAACTGTTGTTATACGGAGGCGCCATCAACCTGGCCGGTTCCGTTAAAGCAAAGAAAACCGCAAAGCATGCGGTTTCCGACTGGATGGAAATTGAAAAAGAAAGAGGTATTTCCGTCACCTCCTCCGTTATGCAGTTTAACTACGACGGCTACTGCATCAACATTTTGGACACTCCGGGCCACCAGGACTTCTCCGAGGATACTTACCGTACCCTTATGGCGGCAGACTCCGCAGTCATGGTTATTGATGCTTCCAAGGGTGTTGAGGCCCAGACCATCAAACTGTTCAAGGTTTGTGTCATGCGCCACATCCCAATTTTCACTTTCGTTAATAAGTTAGACCGTGAAGCAAGAAACACTTTTGAGTTGTTAGACGAAATCGAAAGTGTTCTCGGCATTGCCACCTGTCCGGTAAACTGGCCAATCGGTTCCGGTAAAAACTTCAAGGGTGTGTACGACAGAAATACAGAAAAAATCACCCGGTTCTTCGCTGCCAACAGCGGTCAGACCGAAGTCGAAACCGTAGAGGCAACCTTAGGTGATGCTAACTTAGACGATATTATCGGCAGAGAAAACCATCAGAACCTGGTGGATGAAATTGACCTGCTCGGCGGCGCCGGTGCAGAGTTTGACATGGAGATGGTCAGCGCAGGCGAATTAACTCCTGTATTCTTCGGTTCTGCCTTAACCAACTTTGGTGTAGAAACCTTCTTAAAGCACTTCCTGGAGATGACCTCTACCCCATTGCCGCGTAAGTCCAACGAAGGTCTTATCGACCCTGTGGAAAATGATTTCTCCGCCTTTGTATTTAAAATTCAGGCCAACATGAATAAAGCCCACCGCGATCGAATTGCCTTCATGCGTATCTGCTCCGGTAAATTCGAAGCAGGCATGGAAGTCAACCATGTACAGGGGGGCAAGAAAATCCGCTTATCGCAGCCACAGCAAATGATGGCCCAGGAAAGAAAAATTGTAGAGGAAGCCTATGCCGGCGATATCATCGGTGTCTTCGATCCGGGCATTTTCTCCATTGGTGATACCATCTGTATGCCGGGTAAAAAGTTCCAGTATGAAGGTATCCCAACCTTTGCTCCTGAACACTTTGCAAAAATCCGCCAGGTAGACACCATGAAGCGTAAGCAGTTCTTAAAGGGCGTCAACCAGATTGCCCAGGAAGGTGCCATCCAGATTTTCCAGGAGTTCAATACCGGCATGGAAGAAATCATTGTCGGCGTAGTTGGTGTCCTGCAGTTTGACGTATTAAAGTTCCGTCTG
>JAZQJL010000356.1:0-9576 GCA_045541595.1 Lachnospiraceae bacterium
GGTAAGACCGTTACGTTAAAAACCGTGGGTCTCTTTACCCTGATGGGACAGGCGGGACTGCATATTCCGGCTTTTGACGGTTCTGAACTGGCAGTGTTTAAAGAAGTGTTTGCGGATATCGGCGATGAACAAAGCATTGAGCAGAGTCTGTCCACCTTCTCTTCCCACATGACCAATACGGTGCGCATTCTGCAACAGGCGGATGAACATTCCTTATGCCTGTTTGATGAGCTTGGGGCGGGAACGGACCCTACCGAGGGTGCGGCCCTTGCCATGGCGATTTTATCCAACCTGCACCGCCGCGGCACCAGAACCGTGGCTACCACACATTACAGTGAACTTAAAATTTATGCGCTGTCCACACCGGGCGTATCTAATGCCTGCTGTGAATTCAGCGTGGAAACCCTGCGTCCGACCTATCGGTTGCTCATCGGTATTCCCGGGAAGAGTAATGCCTTTGCCATTTCTTCCAAACTGGGTCTCTCCGATGATATTATCGAGGAGGCAAGGGAATATATCGGCAGCAACGACCAAAGCTTCGAGGATGTAATTTCCGGTCTGGAAGAGAAGCGTCTTGCCATGGAGGCAGAAAAGCGCCAGATTGACGAATATAAGGCGGAAATCGAAACCCTGAAGAAACGTCTGGCGGAAAAGTATGACCGCCTGGATAACGCCAAAGAGCGTATTTTACGTGAGGCGAACGAAGAGGCCAGGGATATTCTTCAGAAGGCAAAGGACTACGCCGACGAAACCATCAAGAAATTTAACAAATGGGGCATGTCCGGCAACAACCGGGAGATGGAGCTGGAGCGTTCCGCTCTCCGGGAACAGTTGGGAGAAAAAGATAAAAAACTGGCAGTCCGGAAGAAGATGAATCAGAACCCGGCAGAAAATAAGGAACTGCAGGTGGGCGACACTGTTCTGGTGTTAAGCTTTAACCTGGAGGGCAAGGTAGTAACCCTGCCAAACGCAAAGGGTGATTTAACCGTTCAGATGGGCGTAATGCAGACCCAGGTAAACAAAAAGGATATCCAGTGGATAGGCAGGGACAAGAAGGAAGAACCGGAAAAGAAGAATACCCAGAGCGGCAAAATCAAGATGAGCAAGGCCATGACCATCCGTACCGATTTAAATTTAATCGGTATGCGCGTGGATGAGGCACTGCCGGAGCTGGATAAATACCTGGACGATGCGTATCTGTCCCACTTAAGCCAGGTGACCATCATCCATGGTCGGGGAACCGGTGCCTTAAAAGATGCAGTACACGCACATTTAAAGAGAACAAAATATGTAAAGAGCTATCGCCTCGGAGCTTTCGGCGAAGGCGACCAGGGCGTAACCATAGTAGAATTTAAGTAATACGGACAAACGGGCTGTTCTGCTTTTGATGTGAATTTGTCCTTATTACTTTGTACAGTTTCAACATCCGCTGAGATAAATTTTAATTTGTAAGGACCGTTGGGAGACGTCCGTACTTAGCGAGGTAATGCAACTGTAAGTTGCACGAGCTTAGCACGGCTACGTCTCACATTGAGCGAGAGCGTGTCCGGCAAATTAAAATTTACCTCGCGGATATTATAAAGTAGAAAATAGGAGGAGAAATTCATGGCAACCAAGCAGAAAATCTTAATTGTAGATGACGATACCAACATTGCAGAGTTGATTTCGCTGTACCTCACCAAGGAATGCTTTGAGACAAGAATTGTGGAGGATGGCGAGGAGGCAATTAAGGCTTTTGAAGAGTTCAAACCGAATCTGATTCTGCTGGATCTGATGTTACCGGGAATTGACGGGTATGAGGTTTGCCGTACAGTCAGAAAGACCTCCTCTGTGCCAATTATCATGTTGTCCGCCAAGGGAGAAATCTTTGACAAGGTGCTTGGGCTGGAGTTGGGAGCAGATGATTACATGATTAAGCCCTTTGACTCCAAAGAACTGGTGGCAAGAGTAAAGGCGGTGCTCCGCCGTTTTCAGCCGGCAAAAGAAGCGGTCGAAGAGCCAAAGGCCGTGCTGGCGCCAAATGCCCAAAGCGGAGAGTACGTGGAATATCCGGATCTGCTGGTCAATCTGACAAATTACGCGGTAATTTATCTCGGAAACAGTGTAGAAATGCCACCAAAGGAACTGGAACTGCTATACTTTCTGGCATCCCATCCGAATCAGGTGTTTACCAGAGAACAGCTGTTAGATCATATCTGGGGCTATGAGTATGTGGGCGATACCAGAACGGTAGACGTACATGTGAAACGCTTAAGAGAAAAAATTAAAGACCGGGAGAACTGGAGTATTGCCACGGTCTGGGGAATTGGATATAAATTTGAGGTAAAGAGCCGATGAAGCATGTATCCTTGCTGTGGAAACTCCTTGTCCTGTTTCTTCTGGTATCGCTGTCCCTGTTTGTTATATTAAATACCATGGGACTGGATATCATGCAGGACAAAATGCTTTCCCGTACCAAAGAAGAATTGTACCAGGACGGTACAACTTATGTATCAAACTATTTGCTGAATCACTATGAAAAAAATTCGGACATTACGGATTTGTCCGTCCAGTTTTCTTTGTGGAGCGACATGACAGATGCCCGCATCTGGCTGGTAAGCAACAGCGGCCAGATTGTGCTGGATTCTGCGGGCACGGCGGTTGGATTTTCCCTGCCGGAGGCAGATGCTTCCTTTTTGGAGAAAACCTTTCAGGAAAGCGTATATTTGAAAGGGATTATGTCAGAACCGGAGCTTTGCGTAACCGTGCCGGTTATCCATGATTTTTCGAATAAGGGATATCTGGTGCTGTCGGTGCCTATGAGAGAAATCGAAGCGGAAAGCATTTATTATCTTGACTTTGCCAATATTGCCTACCTGATTTTTCAACCGGTTCTTTTGGTGGTTCTGCTGTTGATATATCGTATGACAGCGGTGCCGGTAAAACGAATGGCGGAGGCAGCCAAGAAGTTTTCCAGAGGTAATTTTAAGGAACCGTTGGAACTTAAGGCTTCGGATGAGTACCGGGAACTGGGGAATACCATCCAGTATATGGGAGATAAGCTGAAAAATGCAGATGATGCCCAGCGCAAATTTGTATCCAACGTATCCCACGACTTCCGTTCTCCGCTGACCTCTATCAAGGGCTATATTGAGGCGATAAAAGATGGTACCATTCCACAGGAGCTGCAGGAAAAGTATCTGGATATCGTCATTTTTGAAACAGAACGTCTGACAAAGCTTACCAGCAATCTGCTGGAGTTAAACAGCTTTGATGATAACGGAATCATCCTTCACAAGACAGAGTTTGACATCAATCAGATGATAAAACTGATTGGCCTGTCTTTCGAAGGGACCTTCAAGAAAAAGAAACTGGTGCTGAATCTGGTGTTCTCCGAAAAAGAACAGTTTGTGAAAGCAGATATGGATAAAATTCAGCAGGTATTATATAATTTAGTTGATAATGCAGTAAAATTCAGCAATCAGGAATCCGCCATCCGCATTACCACGGAGGAAAAAGGAAATAAGGTGATGATTGCGGTAAAGGACAACGGTATCGGCATTCCAAAGGAAAGTCTGAACCGAATTTGGGAGCGTTTTTACAAAACGGATTCTTCCAGAGGTAAGGACAAAAAGGGAACCGGACTGGGGCTGTCCATTGTAAAGGAAATTATTGCGGCACATGAAGAAAACATCTCGGTAGTCAGCACGGAAGGTGTCGGAACAGAATTCATTTTTTCCCTGCCAAGGGCGGAATAGTCCGGCGGGGCATATGGAGAGGTGTATATGACAGAAGAACTGAAAGAAAAACAAACAGAGGACTATCAGTTTATCAATGAAAAAATAATTCCGAAACGGAAAAAAAAGTGGTTAAAAAGGCTGGGAACCGTAGTATTTGTTTTTTGCCTGGCGGTACTTTTCGGGATTGTGGCCAGGGCAGCGTTTTTACTTTCCGAGGATTCTTTAAAGAAGTGGCTGGGAATAGAGAATAAGCGGCAGGAAGTGGATTTGCCAAAGCCTACCACCCCACCGCGGGCAACGCTTTCGCCGACACCAAAGCCGACGAAAACACCAACACCGGCACCAACGCTGGCGCCGACCGTACCGGCATCCCCGACAGAAATCCCGGCATCGGCAACGCCGGGTGCTAAACCTACGCCGGAAGCGACGCCGGAACTTACGGAAGAACCGGAGCCAAGCATCACACCGGAGGCATCGGTAACGCCGGAAGCAGAGAAGACACCGGAGCCGACACCGATTGACACGTATTTGGAAATTTATCAGTCGGTCCGCAAGGTGGCAGAGGAAGTCTCTGACGCCTTTGTTACCGTGGAGGCAATTGAGCAGGGTGTGGACTGGTTCCAGGAAGTGTATGAAAAACGTACCCGCACCACCGGACTCATTTTAGCTAATGACGGTGTCGATTTGTTAATCCTGGTAGGAACAGAGCAGTTCGCCGGAGCTACGTATATTGAGGTGTTCTTTGGGGAAGAGGCAATTCCGGGAAGCATTTACTCCATGGACAAAGACTATGGATTGGCTGTAATTGCCGTTCCTTTAACGGAAATACCGGAAGAGATTTTAAACCGTGTGCAACCGGGAATTCTGGCAGATGCAGAAGCTATTGCGGTTGGAACACCGGTAATTGCGCTGGGCGCGCCAAATGGCTATGAAAATTCCATGGAGTTTGGTATGATTACAAGCCTTGGAAGTACTGTGCCTGTGACAGACGGTGAGGTTGCTTATTTCACAACGGATATCGCAGAGTACGCAAACGGCTATGGTTTCGTGGTGAATCTGGAGGGAGAAATCCTCGGCATGATTACCCATACCCATAAGAATAATCCGGCGGATGGTATTTTCTCGGCAGTATCGTTGGATGCTATCCGGGGTGTCATTGTAAAGCTGTTGAATAATGCGGAACGGGCATACTTTGGAATTAAGGGCCAGAACCTGCCAAAAAATCTGGCAGCAGAATATGAGATTTCAGAGGGAATCTATGTAAGTGAGGCAGAGAATGCTTCTCCGGCCCTGGCCGCAGGAATTAAGGCAGGGGATATCATAGTTTCTGTAGGAGGAGAGCAGCTTACCGGTATTCGGAATTTCTCTGATGTGATTTTGGAATGCAGTACACGGGAAATTGTACAGGTGAAATTGCTTCGTCAGGCAGAGGACGGCTTGCGGGAAATGACGGTGGAAGTATCGCTTACAGTAAAGAAATAAATTAAATCTTGTTTTAAGTTGAAAGGAGAAATATGAGATATTTAAAGGATTTGAGAGAAGGCGATATGCTTTCGGAAACCTATTTATGTAAAAGTAAGCAGGTGTTGCAGACAAAGGCGGGGAAAAGCTATTATTCCCTGATTCTTCAGGATAAAAGCGGTACGGTGGACGGAAAGATTTGGGATTTGGGACCGGGTATCGACCATTTTGATGCCATGGATTATATCCGCGTGGATGCCCAGGTAGTCAGTTTCCAAAATTCCCTGCAAATGAACATCCGTCGTGTACATAAGTGTCACGAGGGAGAATACGATCCGCGGGAATACATGCCTTGTACGGAAAAGGATGTAAAGGAACTGTACCAGGAACTGACCTGCTATATTAAGAGCATGAAAAATGAATATCTCAGAACACTGGCAGGAAATTATTTTATTGAAGATAAAGCAGCCGCAAAGGCTTTTGCCAATCATTCTGCGGCAAAGGCAGTGCATCACGGATTTATCGGAGGTTTATTGGAGCATACGGTTGGTGTGACCAGACTGTGCGACTATATCGCAAAGAATTATCCGGTGGTGAACCGCGACTTGTTGCTGACGGCGGCCATGTTCCATGATGTGGGAAAAATTCAGGAGCTTTCCACCTTCCCGGAAAATGACTATACAGATGCCGGACAGTTATTGGGACATATCTATATTGGAGCGGAGCTGGTGGGCAAATTGGCTTCAGAAGTGCCTGGATTCCCTGAAAAGTTAAAACATGAATTAATGCACTGCATTCTTGCCCATCACGGAGAGCTGGAGTTCGGGTCTCCTAAGAAGCCGGCACTGGTAGAAGCGTTGGCACTCAGTATGGCAGACAATCTGGATGCAAAATTGGAAACCATGACAGAACTGTTTAACGGAACAGACGAAAAAGGATGGTTGGGATTCCAAAAACTGTTTGAATCTAATGTAAGAAAAACGGGTGAAAATTAAATCAAGATATAATAAAATTAAAGTGCCTGTGGCAAAGGGCACCAGCTGAATATAGTTGGAGGAACTATGGTTAAGAATCAAATTGTAACAATTACAATAGAGGACATTGGCAATGACGGAGAGGGTATCGGCAAGTATGAGGGCTATACCCTCTTTGTCAAGGGAGCCGTGGTAGGAGATGTGGCAAAGGTTAAGGTTTTGAAGGCAAAGAAAACCTATGGCTATGCTAAGGTGGAGGAATTGATTACTCCGTCTAAAGACCGGGTAGCACCAAACTGCCCGGTGGCCGGCAAGTGCGGCGGCTGTCAGCTGCAGCATCTGTCCTACTCCCGCCAGCTGATTTACAAGGCGGACAAAGTAAAGAATTGTCTGCTCCGTATCGGAGGAATTACGGAGGAACGACTTCAGGCAGTCATCGAACCGATACTCGGCATGGAGGAACCGTACCATTACAGAAACAAGGCCCAGTATCCGGTAGGAACAGGAAAAGACGGCAAACCGGTCATGGGTTTTTATGCCGGTCACAGCCATAACATCATTGACTGTACCGACTGCGCTATCCAGGAGCCGGTAAATGCTGTGATTTTGCCTGTAATAAAGGCCTTTATGGAAGAGAAAAATATTTCCTCCTACGATGAGGAAACCGGGAAAGGTCTGCTTCGTCATGTATTAACCAGAGTTGGTTTTAAAACCAGAGAAGTGATGGTATGCCTGATTATCAACGGAAGAAAGTTCCCGCATGCCTCTGAACTGGCAGAAAAGGTATCTGCCGTGGTGGAGCGCTTTTGCGATACAGACGGAAACGGCGGCTATGTATTAAAAAGCTTCTGCCTGAATGTAAACACGGAAAAGACCAATGTAATCCTCGGACAGGAAATATTGCCTGTATATGGAGAAAACCACATTACTGACTATATTGGTAATATCCGGTATCGGATTTCCCCGTTGTCCTTTTACCAGGTAAATCCGAAACAAACGGTAAAATTATATGAAAAGGCATTGGAATATGCGGAGCTTACCGGCAATGAAATTGTGTGGGACTTGTATTGCGGTATCGGCACAATTTCACTGTTTTTAGCACAAAAAGCAAAATGCGTCTATGGCGTAGAAATTATTCCGCAAGCAATTGAAGATGCAAAAGTTAATTCTAAACTTAATAACTTAAATAATGCGCAATTCTTTGTTGGTGCGGCGGAAGAGGTGATGCCTGCCAAGTACAAAGAGTCCGGAGGTACCATGAAGGCTGATGTGATCTGTGTGGACCCGCCGCGAAAAGGCTGCGAAGAGAGTCTGCTGGATACGGTCGTAGCCATGGAGCCAAAGCGTATCGTGTATGTATCCTGCGACCCGGCTACGCTGGCAAGAGACGTAAAGTATCTGGAAGAAAAGGGATATATGCTGAAACGGGTATGTCCGGTGGACCAGTTTGGCCATACGGGACATGTGGAAACTGTAGTACAGATGTGCAGAAAATAAATTGAAAGAACGGTGCACTAATTATGGTGCACCGTTTCACTTATATATAGCTGGAAAAATTTCCTTGATCCTAGTTTATATACTGCTGACCAATATTTGAGGTGGATTTGAATCCTGCCTTAGAAAAGGTCTTTTTATCAGAAACACAGTAAACAAGATTTAAATTCTGCGCCAGAATATAATAATCGTCATCTGCCTCGTATTTTGCGCAGTATGCTTTAAATAAGCTTCTTGCTTCATCCTCGGAGGGACAATAGGTGATATCAATAAATTTGCTGCCTTTTTTTGCTACGATGCGGTCGATGGTCAGGTCGAAGCCTTCCATGGAGGTGTATTCCGTAAGGCTATAGCCGGCATCATCCAGATTTTGAATGAGAGCTTCTCTTTCCGGCAATACACCGTTTGTTTCAACAACGCCGTTGGTGATGGTGATGGAAGGTGCGTCGGAATCGCAGGCAACCATGGTCATTACGGCGGCAAGACAAAGAATGCAACCGGCGGATTTTATAACAGATTTCATAGTTTTTTATTCTCCTTTTTACGATAATAAATTTATTATAGCAAATTTTTTTTCTGCCTGCATTAGAAGCGGATTAAAAATAGCTAAGACAACTATCACTTCATTGAATATCGCCCGGCTTCGTGATATACTAGGAAGGTAACTATAGTAAAGCAGAGAGGAACAGCTACCATGTACCTGGATTTTTTAAATAAAACATATCCTGTTCGAAGAACAAAAGAAGAAAAGACTTCTTTTCAAAATTATGTATTGGAAAAGATAAACGGTGCCGTAATCGAAACCACGGCAGACGGTAAAAATGAAAACATCATCATCGGAGATCCCTTAACGGCCCGGGTTGTATGCACGGCTCATTACGATACGCCGATGCATTCCCTGTTTCCTAATATTATGATTCCGCGAAATAAGCTGGTGTTTTTCTTATATCAGTTTGCACCGGTAGCGGTAATGCTTGCACTGTCGCTGGGACCGGTATTTTTGATTCATGCCTTTCATCCCCTGACCAGACAACAGCTGCTGCTGGGCTTTCTGATTCTGTACTACGGACTTTATTTCCTGATGTTTCGGGGAAAGAAAAATAAAAACAATTATAACGACAATACCTCCGGTGTATCCTTGATTCTTACACTGGCAGACAAACTTACAAAAGAGCAGGCCAAAGAGGTTGCCTTCATTCTTTTCGATAATGAGGAGAAAGGCAAGAAGGGGTCCAAGGCTTATGCAAAGGACCACAAGGAGATAATGGATAAGAAATTTTTACTGAACTTTGACTGCGTGGCAAACGGTGAAACCTTCCTGTTTGCTCATATGGAACAGGCAGACGGTTGTCCGGAATATGAGTTGCTTTTGCAGTGCTTCACAACGGAGGTGGCCAAGCAGGCAGGCTATGACATCTGCTATTACCCGATGAAAACCACCCAATCCAACTCGGATCACAGAAATTTCCCTTGCGGCATCGGCTGTATGGCCTATAAAAAAACAAAGGGAGGTTTGTTATATACACCGTATATCCATACGCCAAAGGATGTGGTGGTAAATAATAAGAATATCGAATTTTTGGCAAGTCAGCTATGCACTTTTTTTGATAAACTGTAAACGAAGGAAAGAGGAAATCATGAGAGTAACAAACGAACAATTAAAATCTATTTACCATGGTGTGTTATGGTATCAGGAAACAGAAGATGGCTATCTGCAGGCTTTTCAGTACACGAAAGAACAGAACGAATACTTTGAAAAAGTGTCAGAGTTCTGGTTTGAACGTTGCACTGCATCCAACGCAAAAACATTGGAGTTTACAACAACAGCCACGGCCTGCTCCTTTGACTATAAATTTCTATGGACAGGGTCGGAGGATTCCGTAGAACTCTGGCTGGATGGCCAGGCGGCGGATATCCGTTATGTAAAA
>JAZQJL010000357.1:0-2694 GCA_045541595.1 Lachnospiraceae bacterium
ACCAAAGCCTCTGCACCGGCAATGGTGCGGTCAGAAGGATAATATTTGGGCTGATACCAAACTTCGAATTCACAGTCATGAATGGCTTTTTCGAAGGAATCGGAAAGCTGTTTTTCGTCTGCCAGCTTGTTTACGTCTACCTCGTCAAAGAAAGCCCAATTTTTGGTCGTGTCACTTTTGGCAAGTTTCTTTGCCTGCACGGCGCGGGTATAACACTCTTCCGGATTTCCCAGATTGGAATTTTGGTAAATGCCGAAATAGGGCTGCACCTGAATAGTATTGAGTTGTTCCGGCAAAGTCGTAATCTGTGTGCTGATAGCATGAATACGCTCCAATAATTCTTCCCGGGTGTCAGCAGATAAAAACATAACATAGCGGTCAGCGGCAACATGGGCGGCCAGTTCATCCGGTCTTAAATTGGAAGAAAGGATATTCCAAATAGCTTTGAGCACTTTGTCTCCGGTTTTGATGCCGCAGATACTGTTCAGCATCTTAAACTCGCTTAAATCTAAAGAAACCATGTAACCGGAAACACCGCTTTTGGCTTTGAGCTTGTGCAAAAAGCAGGAATAATTGTCACCCTTTGTCAAAGGATCGGTAAATGCCAAAGCGCGCAGCTTCTTTTCGTCCTTGCGGTAAGTCCAGATAAAATAAGCAAGCAGAACTACAATAACAATAAAGATAACGGCAAGAAGACGGTTCATGTGATAAAGAACCGTTTCGGATTTTTCGTCCAGTACCTGTGCCGGAACAATGGTGTATAAATACCAGTTCTTTTGAAGAGCGGTTGCTTTGGGCGGTGTATAATATACATAGCGCATTTCCGGGGTTTTCACGGAAATGTAACCGCTTTTGTCAAGCTGCATGTCAACACGGAGCTGTTCTACTGCAGGCAGATTGTCTGATGTAAATTCAGGTATGGATTCAAGAACATTTTCTGAGCCGTACATGGATGACTTGGGGGACTCGGTAACTACCGTGCCGTCTTCGTCCACGATGTAACTGTAGCCCATACCGTCAAAGGATTCTGCGTTCAGGCGTTCGTTAAAGTGTTCTGTACGGTATGTAACAAAAAGAATGGCTTTTACTTCCGAATATTTGCCGCGGATGGGAACGCTGAAAACATTAATGTCTTCCGGTGTGCCAAGTAAGTCAGTAAGGCTTCCCGTAATATTGGGAAGACCCTGAATGCCGTATAAATAGACATCCTCGCCGGAAAGGTCTGCAGGAGCCTGATCTGTGGAATAGCAGATGCCGTCAGTGGTAACAATACCTGCACGCTTATAATTGTAAAGTGAAGAAAGAATCTGCAGGGAATTAATCAGCATCTGTCGATCTTCCGGGGAATTATAATCAGCATTGATGAACACAGGCTGATTTGCAATGCTGTCCAGCAATTCGTAGGTAGTATTCAGTTCATGCTCCAAAGATTCTTTGTTTTGGAGGGAAACATCCTTCAGGTTGTCAAAAACCTGCTCCTCCATGGCATTGTAAATAAAAATCCGGCATCGGATTAAAGCTACAACCGATATAATAATTGCTAATGATAAAATAAGTATTCTTGACCATATTTTCTTCATAGTACCATTCTCCTATATATTATCATGTTAGCACTGTATATAAGGAAATGCAAGCGATTGCGCCATGAAAAAAGGAATTTTTTTTTACCTCTAAAGTCTTTTGAAAAATGTCCGATACAAATAATAGTAACACGCAAATCCACGGAAGGAGGAGAACTTATGCGTATCGAAGCTTATACCCAGGTACAGCAACTTTATAATACGAAGAAAGTGAATAAAGTTGAACCTAAGAAAAACGTAAGCTTTTCTGATAAACTGCAGATTTCCGGTATCGGTAAGGATATCCAGACAGCCAAAGCCGCAGTTGCAGCAAGTGCAGATATCAGAGAAGAAGTAACTGCTCCTCTCAAGGCACAGGTTCAGGCAGGAAGCTACGAAGTGAGTGCAGAGAGCTTTGGAGAAAAGTTATTCAAAAAATATGAAGAAATGAGGTAATCCCGTGGCAAGTTTAATGGAAAACCTGATAGAGGTACTGGACAAGGAAAGCCGGGAATATGAAAACTTGCTGGGATTATCCATGAGAAAGACGCCGGTGATTGTATCCGGCAACTTAGAAGAATTAGCCAAGATCACGGAAGAAGAACAAATCGTTGTCAGTAAAATCACAACTCTTGACCACAAACGTCAGGAATTGTTTGCTGACATCGCCAATGTTATTAACAGGGATGTTAACAAGCTGATGCTTGCGGATTTGGTAGCTATTTTGGCACAAAGACCGCAGGAACAGCAGAAGCTGGCTAAGGTACATGACAAATTAAAAACCGTAGTCCATGACGTGGAAAGAGTCAATCAGCAGAATAAAGTGTTGATAGAGAATGCGTTGGAAATGGTTCAGTTTGACATGAATATGTTACAGGCGATGAAAACCGCACCGGAAACAGCCAATTACAATAAAGGTGCCTATAATACAGGCTCTTATATGGGAGTTGGCATGGGCGGATTTGATGCCAGACAGTAAAATCCTTGCAGATATATGAGGTGACACGATGGGTTTAATGGGTAGTTTATATGTCGGAACTTCCGGATTACAGACAAGTCAGAATGCGCTGAATACCACAGCGCACAATATGTCCAATATAGATACAACCGGGTTTACCAGGCAGCAGGTGCAGCT